>DATEMX010000469.1:0-13571 GCA_035275365.1 Polyangiaceae bacterium
CTAGTTTCGAACAGAACGAGCCGCCACCGCTCGCCGCTCGAGCCGAGAGCACCCCAAATCTGCCTGTTGGGTCAGTCCTTGAGTTGGCGTATGCCCGCTCCGACGATCGATCTGGTAGCGAGAGATCCACAGCAGTAGTGCTAAGAGGCGCGTCCGTCGCACGTCACTCTTCTCGCAGCGCTCGCGCGGGATTGGCGCGCGACATCTTGAACGCGGGATAAATGCCGGCCAAGAGCGCGGCGACGATAGCGAGGCCCACCGCTTCGAAGAGGGCCGGCGCCGAGAGATCGATGTGGAGCGTCCACCCGAATGAGCGACGGTTGATGACGAAGACCAGGATGAGCGCCAGAGCAACACCCAGCGGAATGGCCAAGAGGCCGGCCAGGAGGCCCATGAGCGACGTTTGCACCGCAACGAGGACCGCGAGCTGGCGTGGCAGCAAGCCGGTCGCCCGCAGCACGGCAAGCTCGCGCGAACGCTCGAGCGCGAGCGACATGAGCGCGCTCAAAATGCCGACGAAGGCCACACCGATCGACAAGAGGCGCAAGACGCGCGTCACCGCGAAGGTGCGATCGAAGATCGCCAGCGAAGCCTCACGAAACTCGCGGTTGGCGTGAATGGTAAGTGCCTGCTGGACGCCGGCCCGCTCGCGTATCGCCTCTCGAAGCTTTTCGAGATCGGTTTCGGGTCGGGCGACGACGGCGAGCCCGGAGACGTCGCGGTCGTCGAAATGCCTTCGGTAGGTGCGGTCCGACATGAGGGCACGGCCCTCGTCCGACGCGTAGTCGGCGTACACGCCCACCACGCGAAAAGGTTCGGTGCCGCGATCGGTGGCGACGCGCATCACCGAGCCTACGCCGAGGCCTTTGTGAAACGCGTAGGGCTCGGTGATGGCGACCACGTCTTCGGCGTCGAGGCGCGCCAAGACGTCACCTTCCTCGGCCAGAAATCGACGCGAGCGCCGCGGGCCCCCGAACGAGGGCACGTGCAGATCGACTTCGCCCGCGTCCGTGCGCACGCGACGGTTTCTGACGGTGTTCACGTACGCGATCCCCGGCGTTGCCACGATGCGCCCGACGACGTCGGGCAGCAAGGTGCCGTCGCCTTTGCGCGCCACCAAGCTCGGCGGCGCGACGTAGATGTCGGACTCGAGCGAGCTCGCGAGCCACTCGGAGACCGTGCGACGAAAGCTCCCCACCATGATGCCCACGCCCACCGTCGTGGCGACGGCGATCATGAGCGCTGCCGACGCCACCGAGGTCCGCGAGAGCGTCGACGCGATGCCTCGCGCCGCCATCCTGCCGACGACGCCGAAGAGGGCGCCGGCGACGGGCCGCGCGGCGCGCGCGAAGGTCCGCGTGAAGAAGGGGGTGGCGAGCGCCGAGCCGAGGAGCACGCCGAAGAGGCCGACGTACGAAAGAACGAGGTTCCTTCCCGACCCAAGAAGCAGGCCGACCGCCGTCGCGATGACGACCGCTCCCCCGAGCGCGAGGCGACCTGCCCTTTGTTCGAGCCGTGTCTCCGTCTCCGAGCGACGAAGCGTGATCGTCGGCGGCACGCGCGTCGCCTCGTGCGCAGGGGCCAAGGCCGCCGCCACCGTGGCGACGAGCCCGAGGACTATGCCCTTGACCACCGTGAAGGGGTCGACGTGCAGGGCGCGCACGTTCACGACGAAGTAAAGATCGTTGATGCTGCGCGTGACGAGCTTGAGAAGCTCGGTCGCCAGCAGGGCGCCGAGCACGAGCCCGAGCGCCGTCGCCGGCACGGCGACGAGGAGCGCCTCCTCGACCACCATCCGGAAGATCTCCTTGCGCGTCACGCCGAGCGCGCGCAGCACGCCCAAGAGGGGCCGGCGCTGCACGACGGAGAAGGTCATCGTGTTGTAGATGAGGAACGTCCCCACCACGAGCGCGAGCAGACTCATCGCGCCGAGGTTCAAGCCGAACGCCCGCGTCATTTGCGAGGTCGCCGCCGAAGACGCCGCCGACGAGACGATCGCGCAGCGCCCGGCGCACACGTCGTCGACTGCGGCGCGCATGGAAGCACCACGATGACCGTCATCGAGGGCGAGATCGATGCGCGAGAGCCGCCCTCGCCATCCGAGCACCTCTTGGGCCGTGGCGATGTCCGCGATGAAGAGATCATCGAGCGAACTCGGCGCTGCCTCCGCCGGCGCTTCGATGAACCCCGCGATCCGAAGTTCTCTCGGCGCGCCGTCGCGAAGGACGGGCAAGCGATCGCCCATGCCGATCGCAAAGCGCTCCGCCGATTTCCGCGAGATGAGCGCGGCGCCAGGCTCGGTCAAGAGGGCGCCGGAGTCGGACGGCCCTCCGCTCGCGCCGTGCGCTCGAAAGGGCGCCTCGGCGAACGGATCGACCCCGAGCAGCCGAAACGCGCGGCCGGGCTCACGCGGCGACGTCACGAAGCCCTCCACCACCGGCGCTGCCTCGCGCAAGCCTTTCTCCAAACGGAGGCGCACGTAGAGCGATTCGTCGAGCCCCGACGGCCCTCCGATCACGTGGTGCGTGGCTTTGCCGAGCGCGCCTTCGTTCGAGAGCGCGAACGCGCGGCGCGCGCTCTCGTTGGTGAGATCGATGGCCACGACGACCGCCACGCCGAGCGCGATCCCCACGAGCGACAGCACCGTGAGCAGCGGATGCCGCGCCGTGTGGCGCAGGCTCGAACGGAAGAGCAAGCTCACGGCGCGCTCGCCGGACGGACCTCGGACTTCGCCCGCCGCGCGAGCTCGCCGCGCTCGAGGACGAAGATGCGATCGGCCCGCTCGATGAGATCGCGATCGTGGGTGACGATGAGCACGGTCGAGCGGCGCTCGCGCGTGAGCCGATGAATCAGGTCGAGCACCTCGCGACCCGTCTCGTCGTCGAGGTTGCCGGTCGGCTCGTCGGCGAGCACCAAGAGCGGACGGTGCACGATGGCGCGCACCACGGCGACGCGCTGCTGCTCGCCGCCCGAGAGCGTGTCCGGAAAGCTCTCGGCTCGACCTCCGAGGCCGACCTCGGCGAGTAGCTCGAGGGCCCCTTGCCGGGCCCGAGCGTCGAGCTTTCCTCCGAGCTCGAGCGGGAGGAGCACGTTCTCCTCGACGCTCAAAGTCGACACCAAATTGTACGCCTGAAAGATGAACCCCACGTTGTGGCGACGGAACAGCGTCCGCTCTTCTTCCGAGAGCACGGCCAGGTTTTGCCCGAGCACCGTCACCTCGCCCGACGACGGCAGGTCGATGCCGCTCATCAGGTTGAGCAACGTCGTCTTGCCCGATCCGCTCTTGCCCAAGAGGACCACCATTTCGCCAGGCTCGACCGCCATGTCGACCCCACGGAGCACGACGCGTTCGGCGCTCCCTTCGACGTAGCGCTTGGTCACACTGCGGAGGGAAACGGCCGGAGGCATTGGGCTTCCACCACGCTTACCACCGAGCGCGCGAGGCCGCGCGCCCATGTCGAGGCTAACTGGCGATGCGACCCAGATTCTCGATGGCCGCCAGAATCTCGCTTTCGATGTACGATCTTCGCTCGGCCGCGATCGAACGGCCGTCGAAGTCGATCAAGCAGAACCGGTCGAACACACGCCCCTGCGACGTGCTGACGTCGGAGCGAATCACTTGAACGTCGAGGCAGAAGAGGCAACGACTGATGGTGAGCAGGAGCCCCGGACGGTCGAACGTTTGCACGACCAGCACGGCGGCGCCGTCGACGTCGTCTTCGAAGCGAACCTGGGTCATTCCCGGCACCGCGTGAGGTGCTTCGATCATCGATCGCTCGAGCAAACGGCCAGCGAGCGGATCGCCCGCCATGAGATCGGCGAGCAGGCACTCGACGTCGGCGATCTCGTCGTCGGTGATTTCTCGGTGACTGCGCGCGAGCGGGCGGCGGCGCAGCCAAAATAGATCGACCGCCTCGGCCGATCCGTCGGCTGCCTTGCGCGTGTAGACCTGCGCGGCGATGACGTCGAGATCGTGCGACGTGAGCGAAGCCGCGATGAGCGAGAGCAGACCCGGCCGATCGGCGGCCACGACGCATATCGCGACGCCGCCGCCTGCAAGCCGCCTCCACGCTCTGGCTCGAACGAGGCGCCGGCCACGCGTGTAGGCAACCACGGCGTGCTCTTTGATCGTCGAAGGTTCGTACCCACGATAGTGGGAGGGCATCGAGTCCACGAACGCCTGCACGAACTCCACGGTGGGTTCGTCGGGGCGACGCAGCTCGGGAGCGATACTCCGGGCACTGTTGATCGTAGATTTCCTCATTGCTCGATAGTGCACACAGCGAGCGATCGGCTTGATTGCGTCTACATTTCCGGCGCGTATCGAAGACCATCGGTGCAGCACTCGAGGGCATTTCGGAGCATCGGGAGCGCATTTCAAAAACAATACTGCCGTGACACACGCGTGAAATTGACGGGGCCTTACGCTCTTTTTCATTCGGGAGGTGTCCCATGCAAGATCTCAGTCACGACTTCGATGTGCTCGCCGAACGCGCGGACGATTGCGGCGCCATGTGGGCCGCGCGGACGCTCCGCAAGCTCGCCACGCTGAAGATGGAACCACCGCGCGAGTGGCCCGGCTCGATGGACGAGGCCAGGCGCCTCGTCGATACGTTCGCCGCGCGCGCCGGGTTTCCCGATCGGGAACGGCTCGCCGCGATCCTGCAGTACGCCGCGGAGTGGACTTGGACCGAGTCGTGCGATCCGAGGCCGCGGATGGCCTTTGCTCGCGCGGGCTGAGAGCGGGCGGGCTTAGCCCGAGCTAGCCACCGGGACCTTACACACGCCGGTACCGAGCGGGCTTTCCCGAGGATCCAGCGGTGTAAGGCCCACCGTTGATGCTTCGACGTGCCAGTGGCCGATGTTCTAGTAGAGTGGCTCCCACCACCAGGTACCCGCTCGCGCTAGGAACGAACTTCAATATGACTCTCAGGCAGCAGTCGTCTCGATGGGCATCGGGACTCGCCGTCGTGCTCGTCGCCGGTTCGCTTCAGGCCGAAAAAGTCGCACCTCCACCGGCGTTGCGCTGGACAGCGGCAACGCCCGACGAAATGCTCGATTTGGCGCTTCGGCGAGCGACCAAGGGCGGCGACGGCGCGCTCGCCGGCCTCGCGCTCGCGCATTCGCTCTCCGATCGGGCGGCCGCCGGCCGAGCCCGGGCGGGGCTCGAGGTCATCGGCCGAGGTGACGACGACATCGCCACGCAAGCGCGGTGGCTCGCGGCCGAGCTCGATCCCAAGCCGCTCGCTCCCGTGCCGGGCCTCGTCCGCAATTGGGCGGTCCTCGGGCCGTTTCAAGACAGCGGCGGCGGACTCGCGCGCCACGAGGGCCCCGAAGAGCCGGGCCAAGCTTGGGGCGATCCCAACGCTTCGTATGCGTGGGGCGCCTACGAGGTTCGTTGGCGCGAGGTGCCCCGCGAGATCGTCTCGGCGCGAGGCATACCGCTCGAGCTCTTGATTCACCCGCGCAAGGAGAGCTGCTCGTACCTCGCAACGAAGGTCACCCTCCCCGAGCGCACCGCCATGATCCTCTCGGTTGCGTCGACCGGTTCGATACGGCTCGTTTGGGACGGCGCCTTCGCCGCCTCGAGCGACGAAGATCACCAAGGCCTCGTCTTCGATCGCTTGTCAGCGAAGGTCGATGCGATCGCGGGCGACCACCTCCTCGGCGTCAAGGTGTGCTCCGGCGCCCCCAACGACGAAGGCCGCGTGCGCGTCCGCGCGACGAGCGCGGCCGGCAGACCGATCGACCTCGCCACGTCGGCTCCCGCGGGCATGAAGATCGCGCCCGACGCCAAGGTGTCGGTGAACGCGATCCCGACGGCTCTCGCGCGCGCCGTGGAGACAGGCAAATCGCCCTCTGAAGAACGAGCCCTGTACACGGGCGTGGTGCGGTCGCTCGGCAACGCCGACGACCTCCGATCGCCGCGATCACCCGGGCTCCTCGACAAGGTCGCCAACGGCAAGAGGACGAGCCCCGACGCGCTCGCCATGGCCGGGTGGATCTCGCCCTTCGGTGCCTCGCGGAGCGGCTGGCTCAACCTCGCGGCGGAACGCGCGCTCGCCGCCGGCGACAGCGCCACGGCGAGCTTCGCCGAACGAAGGCTCGCCGTCGCACGCCTCTCGGCTCGCTGGGCCGATTGGGCCATGGCGAGCCTCGCGCGCGAGCCTTTCGCCTCCGAGCAAGACTCCGAAGCTCGCCTCATCCGATCCATGGTGCGGGGAGGGCTTGGCCTCGAGTCGCTGCGCCGCGTGGCGCTCACCGAAATGTTGGAGACCGCCAACAACGACGGCGCCCGCGCCTCGGTCGCGCTGTGGCAAGAGCTCGCCACGCTCGCGCGGTCGGTCGATCCGCTCGCCTACGCAAGCGCCAAAAACAGGCTCACCGAGCTTGTGCCCGAGGGCAGGGGCGCGGGCTGGGTGCAATCGATGACGCCGCACAGTCGGGGCGCCGTCAAGACCGCCGCTGAAGAGGCGCTCGCTTCGGGCGCCATCACCTCGGCCGACGAGTTGCTCGAGCTCGCCGAGATCCTCACGAGCGCCGGACTCCATGACGACGCGCGCCTTGCCTACGAACGCGGCGCCCGACTCTGCCCCAACCGAGCAGCGGCCTTCTCGGGGCTCGCGTCGGCAAAATTCGAGCTCGGCAAGGCGGACGAAGCGAGGCGCGCGCTCGAGCGCGCCCGGCAGCTCGAGCCCGCCGAGGTGAAGTACCGCGCCGAGCTCGTGTATCGCAGCGAAGCCGCCAAGCTCGCCACGCGTTCGGGGTCGAGCGAAAAAAATGCGAGCGCGTCGTCGGCCGACGGCGATCGCGGCGCCGACGGCATCTATTTGGTGGAGCCTTCGGTGTTTCTCACCCGCAAAGACCAAAGCCCGGCCAAGAAGGGCGAGGTCTTCGATCGCCAGCTCCATTGGATGCGCGCCGTCACTTTCCACGCCGATCGCCGCGTTTCTCAGCTCATTCAGTACGCCCGCGAAATCGTGATCGAGCCGCGCACGCAAGACGAGCTCTATGAATCGATCCCCGCCGAAGGCGACGACACCGAAATCCTCCGCGCGCGCGTGCACCGCGCCTCCGGCGGCGTGGCCTTCGCCGAAGAACAAAAGTCCGAGGGAGGAAGGCCCGCCATTCGCTGGCCCGATTTGAAGACGGGTGACGTCGTCGAGGTCGCCATCCGCTCGTGGACGAGCGGACCCGTGGGGCGCCGCGGCGACCCGCCGTTTTATTTCATGGACTATGCGGGCTCGCTCGTCACCCATCCGCTGCTCTACAACGACGTCGTCGTCGACTCCCCCGCCGATCACCCGCTCGCCATCGACGTGCTGCACGGCAAGGCCGATCGCGTGAGCGACGAGACCAAGAACGGGCGCCGCGTCGTGCGGATGATCTGGGACAAACCCACCAACATCCCCGACGAACCGCTCGCCCCGAAATCGAGCGAGGTGCTCCCCACCATCGTCGGCTCGACCTTCGCAAGCTGGAAGGAGTTCCGCGAGTGGTACCAAGCCGCGGTCGAAGGCTTCACCGAGCCCGACGATCAGGTGCGGAGGCTCGCCGCCGATCTCACCAAGGGCAAGACTTCCAAGGAAGACAAGGTCAAAGCCATCTTCGAGTACGTGGCCGACGACATCCGCTACGTCAACTACGTCTCCGGCGAGTGGTGGCTCCCCAATCGCCCGCAGCAGCTCCTCGCGCGCCGCCAAGGCGATTGCGACGACAAAGCCATCCTCCTCATCACGCTGCTCAAGGCCGTCGGCATCGAGGCCACCGAGGTGCTCGTGCAGACGCGCTACACGGCGCAGCCTTCGCTGCTCATGTCGCCGAAGGTGGCCATCCCGCTCTTCGATCACGGCATCGCCTTCCTGCCAGGAGCGAACGGCGCTCCGGGTCAATGGCTCGACGCCACGAGCCCCCAGAGCCGCTTGGGGCCGCTCCCCTCGATGGACGCGCGCGCCGTGGCCCTCTACGTTTCGCAGGGCACCCCGGGCATGGTGAAGACGCCGCCCGCGTCGCCCGACGAACACGGCGTCGACGGCACGTGGAAGATTCAACTCACGCCCACGGGCGCGGGCGACCTCGACGCCGTCGAAAGGCACGTCGGCGATCACGCGTTCGTGCTCCGCTCGAGCCTCGGCGAGAAAGACGCCCGAGCGCAGTGGGTCGAGCAAAACTTGCTCTCGGGATGGTTTCCCACGGTGGAGGTCGGCAAAGACGTCGAGTTTACGACCGATCTTCCCGAGGGCGCCGCGCGCGTGCACTACAAGGCGCACTCGGCCGGCCTGGCTCGCCGCGAAGCCGGCGAGCTCGTCGTGCCGCTGGCGCCGTCGTCGACGATGACGTCGCAGCTCGCGCCGCTCGTCAAGCGAACCTTGCCGGTGGTCTTGCCGCCGAGCACCGCGCCGAGTCACCAAACGCGGACCATTCGGATCGTGCCACCCCCCGGTTTTCGAACGGCCGTCTTGGCCAAGGGCGGCGAAGAAAACGGCGGCGAGTTCGGGTTCGCCAAGGTCGAGATCAGGGCCGATCCCCAAAGCCCCAAGAGCGTGCTCGTCAAGCGCACGGTGGTCTTCGACACGAGCACCATCCCCATCGACAAATACGACGCGTGGCGCGCGTGGCTGCAGCGCGTGGACGCCCTGCTCCATCGTTCGGTGCGCTTCACACCGAGCCAACCGAAGACCGCCGGAGGTCCTTCGTGAAAACCGCCATCGGCCGAGCGCTTTCGGCGGGAGCGGCGTTCGGCTTCGCGCTCGTAGGCTGCGCAGGCAGGCAAGCCACGTTGGGTCGCGGCGACGCCAAACACGATCTGGTCACCCCGTTCACCCAAGCGATGGAGGCCGACGAGCTCCGCGGCGCCGACGCCGCAACGAAGGCATACCTCGCGTTGCTCGAACGCGCGCTCGCCAACTCCGCGGCGCCCCACGCGCTCGAGGCCATCGTCACGTCCACCGACGCGCTCGTCGGGCAGAGCGCGCCAACGCTCGACCGCGTCGGTGAAGATCACGGCCTCGCTTACCGCTCCCCGGGCGGCGCCAAGCTCGTCGCCGAGCGCATGAACGATCTCTACGCGATCGCCGCCGCGGCAGGGCCGTTCGCGCGGCCCGCCATCGCC
Organism: Polyangiaceae bacterium; assembly: GCA_035275365.1. Lineage (GTDB taxonomy): Bacteria > Myxococcota_A > Polyangia > Polyangiales > Polyangiaceae > DASWDH01. The sequence continues at coordinate 9,113 of DATEMX010000469.1, forward strand.
GATGCCGCCCTCGAGCTGGCGCTGCACGAAGGCAACGCCGCCCTCGCGCACACGTGGCGCGAACGAACCGGATGCGCTCGCAGCGCGACGGTCATAGGTCCGCTCGACTGGGCGCCCATCACCGCCGTTGCTCGAGCGACGCCCGTGGAAGATCCGCAAGAGCCCCTCGCTTCGACGTATCGCGGGGTGGGTCCCTTCATCGACACCGTCGCACCGCTCGTCGCGTCCGCGGACGGCTGCGACATCGGGCTCATGGGCAGAAGCGCGCTCGAGGGGCTGCGCGCCGTGGTGGTCGACGTCGACGTTCCGCGCGCGATGACCATCGGTGTCGCCATCGAGACGCCGTCGAGCGCCGCGCTCGTCATCGGCGGAAAACCAGCGCTCGTCCGCGGGTACGAGCTGGGGGGTGGTCGAGTCGAAAAGCGCGCCACTGCCGACGTCGGTGCGGGGCGCGTTCGCGTCGTAGCGCGCGTGGGCGTGAACGGCGAAGGATCGCGGTTGCAACTGCGCCTGCTCGCGGACGACGGCGCCCCGCTCGCGACGACGGCCCCCAAGCCAGGCGACAGCGCAAAGGTCGCCGCGACGCGCGCGTCCGAGCTCACCTTCCAAGCCGAACGCGTGACCGACGCCGAGCGTGCCCTCGTCGCCACCGCGCTCTTGGCGGACGGCGACGCACGCACGGCCGAGCACCTGCTCGAGCCCTTCGCGCGCTCGAAGACCGCTTCGCCCGCGACGGCGCTGCTCTACGCGCGCAGCATCGAAGAAGCCGGCGATCTGCCCGAGAATCGCGCCATCGAGCGCGAGCGCGACGCGCTCGAGACCGCGCTGAAAACGTGGCCGAGCGCGTGGGAAGCGGTGCTCGGCCATGCGCAGCTCACGGCACGGCGCAAAGGCACTGCCGAAGGGCGACTCGAGGCGCTGCAAGAGATCGCCCGGGCGAGGGCCGATCACCCCGCGCTCGATCCGGTCGTCAAAGCCTACGAGGCGGTGACCGCGTCCGAGGGAAGGCTCTTCGACGTGAGCGAGGCGTCGTTCCTCGCGCTCTCTAAGCCCATGGAGGGCACGGCCTTCTTGGCCGAGGTCGACGACGCCGTGCACGATCGCGTCGGTGCGGAGCGCGAGCAGCACGCGTGCCGCGCGCCGGGGATCGACCGAAGCACGCTCGATTGCTTCAACGCGAAGGTAGCACGCGGCGACCACCGCGGCGCGCTCTCGGAGGTCGCTCGCCTCCGCGCGCTGCGCGACTCGCCCGGCGCCCTTCGCGGCCACGAACTTTCGCAGTTCGTTGCGCTCGCCGACGAAGCCGGCATGCAACGCGTCTACGACGCGATGCTCCCCGCCGAGCGCACGGTCAGCGCCCTCGGCTTGCTCCTGCCCCGCTCGCCGAGCGAGCTCAGGTCGCGCCTCATGAACGATCTGCTCACGGCGGCCGACGTTCCGGGTTCCCTCCCAGCGCTCTCCACCGGCCTCCTCGACTCGCCCGCCGGGGCGCTCGAGATCCAAGGCAGCGCGCTCGTCGCCGCCGACCGCAAAAATCGCTCGCTCTCGAACGCCGCCACGGCCGTGTTGAAGCACGCCGAACGCTACGTGATCGGCCAGGGCGGCCTCCTTCGCTACTCGCTCTACGATCTGCGCCGAGTCTCGGGCACGACCGACGTCGAGCAAGGCGCGCAGGCGGGCGGCGCGCTCGTCGAAGGTCGCGACGTACGTCGCATTCTGCGACGGCGCATTCACAAGCCCGACGGCCGCGTGCTCGAACCCGACAAAGCGTCGTTCGCCTCGCAGGAGCACTCCGACCTCTCACAGCTCGAGAGAGGCGACTACATCGAGCAAATCATCGAAGGGTGGGCGCTGCCTGGCGCGTCCGGGCAACTCGTCGTCGACACGCCCGATCTCTTACCGGAACGAACGAGCGTCGAAGACGCGAGCATCGAGCTTCGTCGTCCGGCGTCGCTCGATCTGGCCGTCTGGTCCCACGCGCTCTGGGGAAAGCCCACCGAACGGCTCGACGGATCGCAGAAGGTCACGACGTTCAGCGTCAAGGCTCGGCCACCGCGGCGCCTCGAAGAGGGCGTTCCCAAAATGGATCGCGACGTCGCCGTGAGCTTCGGCACCGCGAGCTGGAAGCTCATCGGGCGTTCCATCGCCGAGGCGACCGCGGCGCTCGAAGATCGCGATCCCTTCGTCTCCGAGTGGGCCAAGAAGGCGGCCGGGGGCGCGGCAACGCCGCGCGCCGCCGTCGAGGCCATCGCTCTTGCCGCCGGCAAGTCGGTGAAGGTCGCCAGCGGCGCCGTGCTCTCGGATTCGTCGGGCGCCTTCGCCTCGGGCGCGCAGGTCACCACCGCCCGCACGACGCTCGAGCTCGGCCAAGGCAGCCGCACTTGGCTTGCGCACCGCTCGCTGCGCGAGCTCGGCATCCCCTCCGAGATCGTGGTCGCCGAGCGAGAACCCTTCTCCGCCGATCCGCATTTTCCGCCGCATTTCGGCCGGTTCGACTATCCGCTCGTGCTCGTCCACCTGAAAGAGGGAGACCTCTGGCTCGACCTCGACGTGCAAGGGCCTCCCCTACCGGCGGGCCGCGTGAGCCCCGAACTTCGAGGCCGGAAGGCCATGACGGCGAAGGCCGAGATGATCGCGGTGGGCGGCTTCTCGGCCGACGAGGCGCGCGACGAGATCGATCTGCGCCTCAAGGTCGACGCCAAGGGCAACGCGGCCGGCACGTTCACCATCCTCCTGCGCGGCCGCACGGCGCAGTCGCTGGCCGATGCCCTCGAAAAGGTCGTCGGAAGCGATCGCAACGAAATGCTCCGCGGCGTGGTGCTCGGTTGGGTGCCTTGGGCCAACGTCGACGACGTCGGGCTCTCGTCGACCGAGGGATCTTGGCAGGTTTCTCTGCGCGCAGCGGTTTCCATCCCGGGCTACGCCGAGAGCGAGGGTTCCACGTGGGTGCTCCCGGGATTCGAGCCGCTCCACGCGGGATTCCCGCGACCTTTCGTGAGCACGCTGGGGGCCACCTTCGCCAGCCAAGGCGCGCGTGAGAGCGCTCTCGCCATCGACGACGCATTTCAGTACCACGTGCACCGAAGGGTCGAGGTTCCCAAAGGTTCCAAGATCGTGGGGGTTCTGCCCACCGTCGAGGTCAAAGACGACAACCTCGAGGCGTGGCGCCGCGGCAAACTGGAGAACGACGCCCTCGACGAAGACTTTGGCCTCTCGATCCAAACCGGAACGCTCGACACCGAGCACTACGAGCGTTTCGCCGACAAGGCTCACAAGGTCGACGACGGCTTTCAGGCCGCTACGCGCATCGGCGCGGAGAACGCCGCGGCCGTCGCCAAGAAGGCCTCCGCCCGGCCCGCGCCGAGCAAAAAGACGTCCCGCTGATGTGGCGCAAAGTTCTCATCGCCAACCGGGGGGAAATCGCCGTGCGCGTCGCTCGCACGCTCCGCGAAATGGACATCTCGTCGGTAGCGGTCTACAGCGACGCCGATCGCGCTTCGCTGCACGTGCGCATGGCCGACGAGGCCTACCCCATCGGCAACGCGCCGGCGCGGGAGAGCTACCTCGTCATCGAGCGAATCCTCGAGGTGGCGAAGCGATCCGGCGCGCAGGCGATCCACCCGGGCTACGGCTTTCTCTCCGAAAATTCGGCGTTCGCGGAGGCCTCTGCCAACGCGGGCATCGCCTTCATCGGGCCGCCCGCCGGCGCCATCCGAGCGATGGGAAACAAGCCCGCCGCGCGTGCGCTCATGGAGAAGGCCGGCGTGCCCGTGATTCCCGCAGGCCCGGCCGAGAGCGTCGACGAAGCGCGGGCCACGGCATCGAAGCTCGGCTACCCCGTCATGCTGAAGGCCGCGGCGGGCGGCGGCGGCAAGGGCATGCGTCTCATCGAGCGCGAGTCCGAGCTGGCCGGCGCGTGGGAGAGCGCTCGTCACATTTCGCTCCAAGCCTTCGGCGACCAAACGGTCTACCTCGAGAAGGCGATCGTCAAACCCCGTCACGTCGAGATCCAGGTGCTCGCCGACGCGCACGGCAACGTCGTCCACCTCTTCGAGCGAGACTGCTCGATACAGCGGCGGCATCAAAAGGTCATCGAAGAAACGCCGTGCCCTGCCGCTTCGAGCGAGTTAGTCGAGCGAATGGGGGCCGTCGCGGTACGCGGCGCCAAGGCCGTTGGCTACGCTTCGGCGGGCACGTTCGAGTTTCTCCTGGCGGGCGACGGCCAGTTCTATTTTCTCGAAATGAATACGCGTCTCCAGGTCGAACATCCCATCACCGAATGGGTCACCGGCATCGATCTCGTGCGGGAAATGGTGCGCGTCTCAGCAGGCGAGGAGCTCGGCTTCGCCCAGGAAGAAATCACGCGCCGCGGCGCGTCCCTCGAATGCCGCGTCTACGCGGAAGATCCGGCGGCGGGATTTCTCCCGAGCCCCGGCACCATCACCGCGCTCACGCAGCC
>DATEMX010000470.1:0-10245 GCA_035275365.1 Polyangiaceae bacterium
CCGAAGATCGGTCGCAACGACCCCTGCCCTTGCGGCAGCGGCAAGAAATTCAAAAAGTGTTGTGCCGACACTGCTTCCGCCTCATGAAATAGGCCAGAGCCGCCGAGGCCTCTCATCAAGCAAAATGGCGAAAGGCGAGTCGGAGGTCAATGCGCAGGCGTGCGCCGCCCCAGCGCTAGCTGACTTGACGCCCGTGAGACCGGAAACGGGCGCAAGGGACGCGTGAGCGATCTGCGTTCCGTCGCCGAGCTATCCCGAGCCATTGCTCGTTCCAGCACAGGCGACCGTACCGTTGGCGCCGACGGCGCACCAATGTGCATCTCCGACGGCGATCGAGTGGGGTTGTCGCACGAACGAAACCGCCGCGGCAGTCGAGGCGACTTGTCGATCGGCGTGCTTCGACGAGCAGGCCATCACCACAGAGCAAAGAACGAGAAGGATTCCTTGCCATGTCTTGCGGCGAACCACACAGCCTGGCGTCGGACGATTGATTCTCATGAGGCATCCTCTTCGCAAACGTAAAACGTTGACCCGATGCAGCGCGATCTGGTGCTTCCCGAACTCCAACGCCACGATCGCCTCTCCCTTTGGTCGCAGAACTTCACCCGGCGGGCGATGCCCTGGGGCTCCGGGACCTTGCGATCGACGATTGCTACCAGACAAAGAGGTCGTTCGTCCGTTAATATTTAACACACGAGGCGACCACCACCTGAACAAGACACGACAACCCGAGGCGAGCGCGCATGGGGACACTCCTCCGCCCGCATCCCCGGAGGATGCGAGAAACGGCACGAAACGGATGACAAGTCCCGAACGACGAACGTTCCGGCAGAAAACGAGCGGTGCCAATCAACATCTGTTGGCCAATGAAGTCAAGAGGCAAATGCCGGAAAACACAGTCACCGAAACGCCATCATGTTGACCGCTTTGCTCAACCGCAAATATTTCACCGCTGCATCGTTCTCGTTAACGATTTGAAATGGGATGTAATTGCGTCAGCGCTGCGTTGCTCGGATCGCGTCGCGTGCCACCGAGAAACTCGGTCACTCAGCGGATGAACCGATAGCCCACGCCGCGCACGGTGACCAGATGCCGTGGCTCGGCTGGATCGTCCTCGAGCTTCGCGCGAAGTTGCAGCAGGAAATTGTCGACGGTGCGCGTGGTGCCGTGATGTTCGGGGCCCCACACGTTCGACTGGATCTGCTCGCGCGAGAGCACGCGGCCCTTGGCCTCGACGAGACACCAGAGAACTTCGAACTCGGTAGCGGTGAGATCGACGCTCTGCCCGCTCCGCCGGACCTCGCGCGTGGCCGAGTTGATTTCGAGCAGACCCGCCCGGAACACGAGATCGCGCTGCGCGCGCGCCTTACCGTCGCGCCGCAGGATGCGGCGAACCCGGGCCATCAGCTCGGCCACGCCGAACGGCTTGGTCACGTAGTCTTCGGCGCCGAGCTCGAGGCCCATCACCTTGTCGATCTCGGCGCCGCGCGCCGACAACATGAGAACGGGGATCTCACGGCCCTCTGCGCGCAGCGCGCGAAGCACCTCGAAGCCGTTGAGCCGCGGCAACATCACGTCGAGGATGAGCAAATCGACGCCACCTTCGCGCGCCTTCTCGAGGCCCTCTTCGCCGTCGTGCGCCAAGAGAACACCATAGCCTTCGGCGCGGAGGTTCAGCTCGAGCCCCATGGTGATGCTCGGATCGTCTTCGATCACGAGGATCTTGCGCGTGCCGGCGGGGATGTCGTTCAGATTGGCCAACGTGACCGGTCCTTTGGGCGCAAGTCAGGCGCGGGAGGGCTCTCCGTCCGGCAGACCGGCGGCGTGCGGGGTGGTGAGAACGAGCGAGAACGTAGAACCGCGACCGATCTCGCTCTCGAGCTCGACCTTGCCCCCGTGCGCGCGGATGATGTGATCGACGATGGCGAGCCCCAGGCCCGAGCCTTCTTTCTCGCGCGCGAGGCGATCGTCGACGCGATAGAATTTTTGAAAGATGCGCTTGTGCTCGTTGTGAGCAATGCCGCCGCCGTTGTCTTTGACCGAAATGCGCACGCGGCCCTCAGAGGAGGTGGCACTCACCGCGATGCGCCTCGGCTCGCCGCCGTATTTGTAGGCATTGGAGAGCAGGTTCACCACGGCGTCGACGAGCGCGTCGTGGTCGGCGTGGATGACGGGCAGGCCCGGCGCGATGTTGACCTCGAGCTCCACGCCGCGCTGCTCGCGTACGGGCTCGAACGATTGAATGGCCGCCTCGACGACCTCGCCGGCGTCGATTTCGCGCTTGATGAAGCTCCTGCGGCCGCTCTCCATGCGGCCCCACTCGAGCAAGCGGTCGATGAGCGTCTGCAGGCGCAGGCTCTCTTTGGCGAGCGCGTCGACGCACCGCTGCTCGAGCTCGGCGTCACCGCGGCGAAGACGCAAAGTCTCGGTGAACATGCGTATCGACGTGAGCGGCGTTCGAAGCTCGTGCGACACCTTCGACACGAAGTCGCTCTGGAGCTGCGACAAGTTGGCCTCACGCCGCACGAATACCCAGACGAGCACGCCTCCCGTGACGACCGCCCCCGTGAAGCAAAGCACGAGGATACCCATCACCAGGTTGACGCGTGCTTCGCCGAGAAAAAGAAGGAGCGTCCCCACGAGCGTGAGGAGCCCGGTGGGCACGATGACGAGCGCGATGAGCAGCAGCACGATTCGGCGATAGCCGAGCCGGGCTACGTCGCGAGTACCGAATGGCATAGTCGATGGGCCTCGTCGGGCGTCAGTCTGCGACACGGCGGCGGGTCAGGCAAGATCCCAAGCGAGCGCGCGCAAAAGCTCGGCCACGCTCCAGGCCTGCGCCACGCAGCCGCCGGGTCGATGCGGAGGATCGGCGTCGGCCACTTCGGGCACCTGACCGAGCGCGAGCGCGCTCGCCGCCGCCGACTCGACGAGCCTCACGAGCGAAGCGCGCGCCTCTTCATCGTGCCCGCGAAGGCGCATCGCCGCGCGAACGTAGAAGCCGAGGAGGTACGGCCAGACCGTGCCCTCGTGGTACGCCGAGTCGCGATCTTTGATGCCGCCCCTGTAGTGCCCGCAGTATCCAGGACAGCGAGGCGCTAGCGTGCGCAAGCCGGCAGGCGTGAGCAGATCGCGCTCGACCACGGCCAAAAGCGATGCTGCCTCACGCTCGTCGAACAGCCGAGGCTCCACGGCGAGCGCGATGACCGCGTTGGGCCTTATCGACGCGTCGGTCCACTCGGCGTCGCCCGACGCCTCGGAGACGACGTCGTAGGGATAGCCCGTGCGCTCGCACCAAAAGCGGCGGCGAAACGCGAACACGGCGCGTTCGTGAGCGGCCTTGGCGCGGTCCGAGATCTCGGTTTGCCCCGCCTGCGAAGCGAGCATGGCCAGCGTATCGCAGGCCCGCGCCCACAGCGCTTGCAGCTCGACGGGCAACCCGGCACGCGGCGTGACGACCCAATCGCCGACCTTTGCATCCATCCACGTGAGGGCGAGCCCGGGATCGGCTGCCGCATAGAGACCTTCGGCCGTGACGTGAATGTTGTGGCGCGTGCCGCGCAGCACGGCCTCGAACGCCTGAACGAGGCCGCCCAGCAGCTCGCCGCGCACGAAAGGGTTGGCGAGCCCGACCTGCTCGGCGAAGAGCCGCGCCGCTTCGAAGAGCCAGAGCGTCGCATCGGCGGCGTGGTATTCCGTGGCCTTGCCTTCGTCGGGCAGGCGATTGGGGATGAGCCCGTCTTGCATGTGGGCAAGGAGCGAGCGAAGGTTCTGCTCGGCCTTGTCGGTTTCGCCGGCCACGAGGTGAATGCCGGGAAGGGAAATCAACGTGTCGCGGCCCCACACCTCGAACCACGGATAGCCGGCGATGATCGCCGACTCGCGCGACGTGGTCGCCACGAAGTCTTGACGCGCGATCGAAAGCCGCCGGCGCGTCGGCGAATAGGCCGGCCCCGGATCCGATTCGACGATGGCCCGCGCGGCTTCGCCCATGAGCTCGGCGGGAGATCCTTCGGGCAGCGCATGGGCCGCCACCACGATGTACGCGGCCACGTTGGGCGAGAGCTTGAGCGAGAAGACGCCCGGCGTCCAAAGGTCTTCCTGAAAATCGAGGCCGCGCGACTGCTCGACGAGATATTCGAACCGGCGCCACCAATCAGGCGAGCCGATGAAGGTCGACTCGTGCCCGAACACCACGCGGGGAAGCGAGGGCACCGGCCGCACGCGCACCTCGTTTTGCCGAAGCTCCACGCTCTGGATCATCGAGCCGTGCTCGCGCACGAGTGAGTGGAACGGGCGCAGCGCCAAGAGCGGGCGTGCGCGCACCGCGACCGGGCCCGCGCCCTTCCACAGATAGCGCACGATGACGGCGTTCTTGCCGCGCACGAGCGCGGTCGCCTGTTCGAAGGAGCCCTTCGCGAACTGCCAGGTCCACCGGGGTAGCGGGTCTTGATCGAAGCGCACGAGGTAGCGGTATCCACCCGTCGGCGCGACGCTAGGAAACTGGTGCGTGTCGAGATCGTAGTGGAGCGCGTTTACCTCCACCGTGGCGTCCATGTGCGAGAGAACGACGTGCCGCTTCTTCGGCGGATCGAGCGCCGCCACGAGCAAGCCGTGATAGCGGCGCGTGTGCATTTGCGCGACGGTGGAGCTCGCGTAGGCCCCAGCGCCGTTGGTGTGTAGCCATTCGACGCGCGCACGCTCGAGATCGCCGTCGACTCTCACGCTCGGCCAGACGCTGTCGTCGGCCGTCATGGGCCGGCTCAGCGGGGCTACGCTCATCGCTCCCTCGCGGACAGCGCGCGCTGCGCGGCCAAGCACATCAGCTCGACGTCGGGCGCCACCTTGAGCCAAAGCGAGAGGGAGTGGGCGCCCTGCCGCGCCAACATACCGAGCCCTCCCGCGTGGCGCAGACCGCGCTCCCGCGCCGCGCGCAAGAACGGCGTCTCCTTGGGGTTGTAGACGAGATCGTAGAGCAGCGCGCTCGGGCGCAGCCGCTCCCACGGGATGATGGAGATCAAGCTCCCGCCGTCGCCTGCGCCCTTCATGCCCGCGCTCGTCGCTTGAATGACGAGATCGGCGCTGGCCGCGATGTCTCCCCACTGCAGACGCATGACCGCGCTCAGCTTGGAGGCCGAGGCGTCTTGGCGAGGGATCGGCCAACCGCAGGGGAGCGCGCCCATGGCGCGAAATTCGTCGGCGCTCGGCGAGCCCACGAGCGTTTCGCTCCCCTCCCAAGAGCGCGTCGTCACCCCCACCACGTTGGCGCCGATCGCGAGACACGCCGCCACGGCGGCCTTGGCCGCGCCGCCCGCCCCGATGACGGCGGCGGTTCGGCCAACGGCGCCTTGCTCGCGCAGATCGTCGGCGAGCCCAGCCGCGTCGGTGTTGTAGGCGATGACTCTGCCCCGGTTGCGAACGAGCGTGTTGGCCGCTCCCAGAACCTCGGCGCTGGGGTCGACGCGGTCGACCATTTGGAGGACGGCGCGCTTGTGAGGAACGGTCACGTTGGCGCCTGCGAAGAAGCCCTCGCGCACGGAGTTGACCATGGCCTGAAGCTGCTGGAGATCGGGGACGTCGACCGCCTCGTAGACGTGGGTCAGCCCGAGGGCGCGAAAGGCCGCCTTGTGCATGGCGGGTGACACCGAGTGAGCGATGGGATGCCCGAATACCGCGAAGCGCTTGATCGTCACGAATGCTCCTCTAGACTGACCGACTCCTCTGCCGGGTGAGCCATCGATGGCACAGGCAGCGAGTCTCCATCGCCTTCGTTCTCGTCGCCGTGCACCGACTCGACGCTCGCCGCGACCACACCGCGATGGACGCGGATGGTGATGGTTTCACCCGGCGTTACTTCGTCGGCCGAGCGAATCGCGCGGCCGTCGTCGGTGGTGGCGATGGCGTAGCCGCGCGAGAGAACCGCGAGCGGCGACATGGCCGAGAGCCGACCCGCCCTCTCGGCGAAGCGGCTCCGATCGCCGTCGACACGCGCACGAATCGCGGACTCGCAGCGCACCTCGAGCGGCCCGAGCGTCGCACGCGAGCGCGCGATGACCGCCCTCGGGTGACGCGCGGCGAGACGCCGGCGGAGCCGCTCGACCTCCGTGCGACGCCGGCCGTGGACACGACGCACCGCTTGCTCGAGGCGCGCCACCATGTCGTCCATCCGTTGTTCGTGCTCCGACAGGGTCATCCGAAAATGGGCGAAGGTCGCGCGGAGCCTCGCCAGGGTCGCGTGATCTTCGGCGAGGTGCGCGTGCATCGCGCGCCCGAGGCGCGCCGCGAGGTGACGAATGGCGTGCACCGCCGCGCGCGCGTCGGGCACCACCATCTCGGCGGCTTGCGAAGGCGTCGCCGCGCGGGCGTCGGCCGCCATGTCGGTAAGCGTCACGTCGACCTCGTGCCCGACCGCGCTCACCACCGGTACGCGGCACGCCGCGACACGGCGCACCACCGCCTCTTCGTTGAACACCATGAGATCCTCGGCCGAGCCACCTCCCCGACCGACGATGATGACGTCGAGATCGCGCATGCACTCGAGCCGCGCGATCGCGCGAATGACGTGGGCCGCGGCGTTCTGCCCCTGCACCACCGTCGCCGAGAGCACGATGCGCACGCCGCCGCGCCGAAACGCGACCTTCGCGATGTCGTGAATGGCGGCGCCCGACGAGCTCGTGACCACGCCGACGACCGCGGGGTGCGACGGTAGGGCGCGCTTTTTCTCGGGAGCGAAGAGCCCCTCGGCGAGCAGCTTGTTCTTCAGGGCATCGAGCGCGAGCAGGAGTTCCCCACGCCCCGCGGGACGGGCGAGATCGCCCACGAACTGCAGGCGACCGCGCGGAGCCCACACCGTCGCGCGCCCGCGCAGTTGAACCCTACGGCCGTCGGCGATGAGGTGCCTCGAGCGCACGGGCGCGGACCGGTACATCACGCACTCGATGATGGCGTCCTCACGCTCGTCCTTGAGGCAAAAGTACACGTGGCCGCTCGGAGCTGGTTTTGCGCTCGAGATCTCGCCCTCGACCCATACTTCGGCAGTGGCTCCCTCGACGGCGCGCTTGAGGCGACGCCCCAGGTCGGCCACCGAATAGATCTGCGCGTCCCTTTCACCTGCCATCCCGTGCCGAGCCTAGCATTACGCAGCATGCCTGCGGCGCCTTTAGGACGGGCGCGACCAGCCGTACCAACGGTGGACGCTCCCGGGCGGCGCCATCGCCCACCCTTCGAGACCTGTGCTCTGGAAATCTCGCCCCTCTAAGCCTTCACCCGCGGACGGGACCTCGGCGCCTCTTCGCCGGTCCGCCGACTCGACCGCTGTGCCGCCGGCGTCGCCTCCGGCGAGCGAAGAGCTGGAGCGCGCTCTCGATACGCTCGCGTCGATGCTCCGATCCATCGGCCGGTACGCGTTCGACCTGCCCGAAGCGGACGCGAAGACAACCACCCACATGTGCGAACGGTGGGCGACGCACCTCCTCTTGCGCAGCCCCGTCCCCGACGGGCGCTGGGAAGAGGGCGACCCGCGGCCGGCCAACGTGCGGCGCGAGTGGAGCCTGGCCTTGCAGTACGTCGCCAACCTCCGCAAGACCGAACACGCGCACATCAACAAAGCGCTCGAAGATCTGCGGCAGGCCATCTGGGCCTTCGTCCACTCGCTCAACCAGTCTTTGACCACCGACGGCGACGCCAACGGACGTATGAAGGCGCAGCTCTCGCGTCTCCAATCGGCGGCGCTCGGATCGTCGACCGAAGACCTGAAGCGCGAGGCGATGTCGGTGGCCGAAAGCATCGGGCAGATCGTCGACGAGCGACGCCGCCAGCAGCTGAACGAGGTTACCTCGCTGGGCGAGCGCATGACCCAGCTCGGGCGCGCGCTCGAAGAAGCTCGCCGCGAGGTGGCGCTCGATCCGCTGACGCGCCTCTACAACCGCAAGACGTTCGACGAGGAGCTCGTTCGCGCAGCCGACATGGCCGGCCTCTTCGGGCAGAAGACGTGCCTTTTGCTCGTCGACGTCGACCACTTCAAGGCCGTCAACGACAACTACGGCCACCCCGCAGGAGACGAAGCGCTCCGCAAGCTCACCGGTTGCCTCATTCGCACCTTCCGCCGGCGCGACGACATCGTCGCTCGCTACGGCGGCGAAGAGTTCGCCGTCATCTTGCGTGACACGCAGCTCCGCGAAGCCGTCATCCTGAGCGAGCGCTTGCTCGAGGCGGTGCGAACCACCACGGTGGAGTACGGCGGGCACTCGTTTCGAATGACGGTCTCCGTCGGCGCCGCCGAGGCCGGTCCGGCCGAGGATCCGACCGCGTGGTTGTCACGGTCGGATCGCGCGCTCTACGACGCCAAGCACGGCGGACGAAATCGCGTCGTCACCGCGTAGACTTCCGGCCGCTGACGACCGGGCCGAGCCGGCCTCAAACGTCGAGGGATGGCGCGAGCACCGAGGTGTCGCCGAAGCCGACGACGATACGAGCTCTCGTTCATCACGCTCGTCTTTTTCGCCAGCGCTGCGCGAGCGGCGTCGGCCCAAGACGGTCCGCGCGATCTGTCTCGTTTTTTGCGGAGCGTACCGGCCCCCGAGCGCGCACTCGAGGTGCAAATCGGCGGGGGCTACAGCCAGGGCGTCGGCGCCCTCGGCGACGCCGCGAGCCCGACCGTGCAGGACGTGGCGAGCGTTGGCTTCGGAGCGGAGGTCGACGTGAGCTATCGCGCATCGCCGCGCTTGTCGGTCGGCGCCTTCGCCACCGGAGGGATCTTCGCGCCGATCGTCCCCGACACTTCCGTTCGCTCATTTTCGGTGGGGCTCGCGCTGGGTTGGCACTTTCGACCTTATCGGTCGCTCGACCCGTGGATCACGCTCGGTAGCGGCTACCGGGCTTTTTGGGTCGCGCCACCGGGCGAAGGCACGACGTCGAGCCAAGCGATCGAGGTGGCGCGCGTTGGCCTCGGCGTCGACTACCGCCTCGGCCGGGGCTTCGCCGTCGGCCCCTCGATCAGCGCCGACCTCTCGCTCTTCGTGCGCGAACATTCACCTTCTCAAGGGAGCCGCTCGGTGACCGCGTTGAGTAGCTTCGTCGGGGCCGGCATCTCGGCACGCTTCGACTTCTTCGGCGGCAAAAGGGAGCCGCCACTCGAAACGCACTGACGCCAAATCGGCTCTCGATCCAGAATGACTGCCGGATTGGCCGTTTCGGATCACTCTATTTTTATCGGCATTTTACGCCATTATATTGCGTTGACCTCGTGGCAGCGGCACGCCCTTGCGTGCTACGACATGGGTCTCATGCAAGAGCAGGAGCATGCCTCGGCCCTGCCTCTCGAAGACCGTGCGAGCGGCATCGAGCGGCACGAGCGATCCGATCTCGACGGCCAGCGTCGGCTCCGAGCGATCGTGCTTGCCGAGGTTGCGTTCGTCGGTCGCGTCTTGCGACGGCTCGGCGTTCCCGACGCGGACGTCGACGACGCTGCCCAAGAGGTGTTCGTTGCGCTGAGCCGCAAGCTCGCGGCCGTCGCGCCTGGCAAGGAACGCGCGTTTCTCTTCGGCGCCTGTTCCTACCAAGCGCGGCACATGGGCCGCACGCGCCTGCGTCACGAGCGCCGCGTCTCGAAGACGGCGGAGCTGGAACGCGTCGCCGAGCCCAACCCCGAACAAATCCTGCGCCTACGTCAGGCCAGGCGCCTGCTCGACGAGGCCATGGATCGGATGTCGCATCAAGGTCGTGAGGTGTTCGTGCTCCACGAGCTCGAAGAGATGAGCCTCGCTGAAGTAGCGACGCTCTTGGTCATCCCGCTCGGCACGGCGAAGAGCCGCCTCCGGGCCGCACGCGAAGCGCTCGAACGGCACCTCGAGCAACATCGGTCGAACAACACGGAAGGCTCGTCTCATGAGTGATCGCTCTTCGAAACCGGATCTGCCCCTCATCGCGGAGCTGCGAGAGTCGGCCAAGCTCGACGATCTGAACCGAGATCGGCAAGAGGCCATCGCTCTGGCCGTATTCGACAGGGTCGCGGGCCGCATTCGTCGTGACCGAGCCATGGGATCGTGGCTCAGGCGCGCCGCGCAATTCGTCGGCGCGCTCGGGACCATGAAGGTCGCCGTGGCCCTTGCCCTTTCCGGCGGCATCGTCACGGCAGCAGCCCGCCAGTGGGTCCACCGGCCAGAAGCGCCGGCCATCGCGGCCGATCGCGATGCCACGTCGCGCAAAGCGAGCGCTCCGAATGCAGGTGTTCCCCAACGCGGAGCC
>DATEMX010000471.1:0-3594 GCA_035275365.1 Polyangiaceae bacterium
CGCCAGGTCTCCGTTTACCCGGCCGCTGCCTCCGCGTCCTGAGCTTCCGGCTCTTAGCGGTCGACCTCGACGGCACGCTCGTCGACGCGGCCGGGGTGGTGCACGCCGAAGACAAGCTGGCGATCTCCGCGCTCGCGAAGAAGGGCGTTCCCACGACCATCATCACAGGTCGGCTCTATTCGGGCACGCGCCACATCGCCCGGGAGATCGGCGCGAGCGACGCGCTCGGGTGTGTCGACGGCTGCCACTTGGTTCACGGCGCCTCGGGTAAAGAGTTGCACCACGGCGGCCTCGGCGGCACGGGCGCCGATCGCGTGCGGCAGTTGCTGGCGCGGCGCGGCGTGACGAGCTTCGTGTTCTCGAACGACCGCATCTACCACGACGAAGGCGGCGTCGCCTACCTCGATTACGTCCGCACCTGGTCGGTCGACCACGAGCAAGTCGAAAGCGTGACCGACGAACGCCATTGGGAGAACGCGCGCGGCGTCACGGCGCTCGTGTGCATCGGCAACGAGGCCACGATCCGCTCGGTGGAGAACGAGATTCGGACGTCGCTCGGTCACGCCGTTTACGCCATCGCTTTTCCCATCCGGCGAGCGGCCTCTTCGCCTGGGTGGGGCATGGTCGTCCGAGCCGCCGGCTATTCGAAGGGAACCGCGCTCGTTTGGTTGGCGGCGCACTATGGCGTCGCCGCCAGCGAGGTCGTCGCCGTGGGCGATTGGTTCAACGACGTCCCCATGTTCGAAGTGGCCGGGCGCTCGTTCGTCATGGGGCAAGCGCCCGACGACGTGAAGGCAACCGCGAGCGATTGCCTTCGCGCCGATTCATCGACGGGCGGGGGCATCGCCGAAGCGGCCCTCCGCGCGGGGCTTCTCTAGAACACCGAACGGTTTATCCATCTTTCGATAGTCCGCCCAAAGCGCAGCTTACGGCGTCGCGACGGGATCGGCGGGCGGGGCGCCTGCGTCGGGTGTTTCGGTGGGCGTCACTTCGCCGGTCCGATCGACCTTCACCGCGCCGCCGTCGGGGGTGACGTAAGCGCCGGCCGCAGCGTCGTATTTGGGAATCGCGCCGGCCACGGGCGTGCCGCGTTTGCCGAGGATTCGCCCCGGTAAGACGTCGACCGGCACGGGCTTCTCGAGCTGGAAAGCGTAGCCGCTCTTCTCGATCTTGAGCTCGTATTCGGTGCCCTCTTGCTCGAGGACGTTGCGGTAACCGACGTTGTGCTGCCCCAAACGCGTGTGAGTGCGGTGCGCGAGCACGAACGACATGAGGCGCACGGCGATGTGATTGTGCAAGCGATGGCAGCCGTGCGAGTGCCGCTGCATGATGCTCATGTAGTCGACCGAACCGTGCGTGCGGATGCCTTCGTCGCCGCGCACTTCGACTTCGCCGTCGTCGCCGGCCCGGAAGGTGGAATGGTAGGCGGCGACCAAGCCGTAGGCCGATGCATAGCTCGGTCCCACTTCGTGGAGGTTCACCACGTAGCCCGTCTTGCTGGGACCGCGCGAAAGGAGCGTGCGCGCGGTGGTCCCCGGCGGGGGCAACCACACCGGCGCGGCGACGATCTGCTTCCAAACCCGCGGACCCACGGGCGAGTTCTTGTACTTCCACATCTCGGTGCCGTCGACCATCTCGCTGCGCCATCCGCCCACCGTCGTGCCGTAGCGCGCGAGGGGGATCTTCTCGCCGAGGTAGTCGACGAGGAGCGTGAGCATCGGGCGCCTTTGCACGGGTTGTGCTCGCTCTTTGCCCGTCTCGTCGTAGGGAAACTCGTACCAAACGTCGCCCCGATCGATGACGACGGAGAGGTCCATGTTGGGCGAGTAATATTCGGGCGCTTTGGGGCCTTCGAACGCGACGAGCTTCTCTTTGGGGAGATCGCCGAGCGCTTCGAGCCACGCGCGCGTCGACTCGGGGGTCTCCAAACCGAAGGCGCGAATGACGGCTGCCTCAACCTCGCGCTCGAGGTTCGGGATCGGATGCTCTTTGCCGTCCTTGCCGCGGAACATTCGCGGTCTGTCGCTCTTCGGCCACGTGCTGCCGTCTTCGAGGAAGCCGTTCGCGTGGAGGGCGCGTTCGGTCAAGACACGAAGCACCGCTCGCCGCTCACCTTCCATCGGCGATTGTTTGAGTGCTAGGACCGTGTCTTTGCTGAGAAAGCCCCAACCGAAGACGCGGTGCTTCTTTTCGAATTGGGCAATGGCTTCGTTGGTCGACCAGTCGAGAGCGCCGTCGGTGAAAGCGGCCTTGCCCTCGAAGAAACCTTCGCAAGCGAGCCGGCGCTGCGCGGCGCGAACGAGCAGCGCCGTGGGCGCGATCTTCTCGTACGTCTTGAGGACGTTCTTGTCGGCCGCTCCGAGACGCACTTTGTCGAGCTTGTCCGGCGCGTCGACGCCTTGCTTGGCGAGCAGCAATTTGACACGCTGCTCGGTGGCCAGAAATTGGGCCGAATCGCGGCGAGCCTTGGGGTTGTCGATGTAGGGGACGATGCGTTGGTATTGTTCGAGCGGCTCGAGATCGACCTTCGAAGCGCAGGCCATTCTCTCGACCTCGCGAAAGCGTGCGCCGAGCACGCTGAGCGTCGGCGGGATGCCGTAGAGCTCGAGGTAGCGATCGCGCTTGGCGCGCGCGCCGTGGTGGTCGTTCGGGAATTCACCGCGCGCCAACGCCAAGTAGGTCGGGCGGTAGGTCTGCGGCAACGCATCGTCGGTCGGGTTCGTGCGCTCCGAAAAGATGTACGGCGTCCAGTCGTCACCCAAATCGACGACCACCTTGCCCGAGGTCCGCGCCTCGGCGATTTCAATCGTCCCCGCCAGCTTGCCGTCTTGGAACACCGCAACGGGATGGGTGGGAGCCGGTTTGGCTGCGGCGCTCGAACCAACGGGCGATGCGGGTTCCTCGCGTCCCCCGTCAAGGACGACCCCGGGCGTTCCTACCGGCTTTCCGACAGCGCAAGCACCGCATAGAAGCCAGGTCGCGAAGGCTGGCCACCAAGACCAGCCTCGCTTCTTTGGGAGCGTCATCTCGTCGCTTCGCTGCATCGCCCGCGCCGGGAGCAAAGTACTCGTTTTTTCAACAGAATGGGAGAATTCACGTGTCATCCTCGACACGACTCCTCTCTCCTTGTGTCCCTCTGACCACGAGCGGCGACAGGAGCGCCGACGGCTCGCTCGACCTCGCACCGCTCTCGGTCGCCGGGCGTCGGCTCGTGTGGTAGAGGCGTAGGGCCGTGTCGTCATCCGTCCCGCCCGCCGCTCCTATTGCGTCGCCGTCGAAGCGACCGGTGTACCTCGTGGTGGCGCTCTTGCTCGTGTGGATGGTCGGTCTCTTCGGCGCCACCGAAGGATGTCAGACGATCGAGGTGCTCCACCACCCCGACGCTGTGCGGGCGACGATCAGCCGCGTGAGTGAGGGAGAAATCGGCAAAAAGCAAGAAGCCCTCATCGACACGGTGTTGGCATTTCGGCCGACCATCACGCCGCTTGCGGTGGGCCAGCTCTTGCTCGGTTCGCTGCTCACCCTCACGGCCGGGCTCACGCTCCTCGGCCGCGGCCAGGCGCGGCGGTTCGCCTTTCAGGCCATCGTTGCGTA
>DATEMX010000472.1:0-2305 GCA_035275365.1 Polyangiaceae bacterium
GTCTTGCGCGAGCGCGCGCGAGAGACCAGGCCCGACGTGGAACTCTCGCTCGACGTGCGACGCCCGACCGACGGCGGCGATGAGTGGATCGCCCAATTCGAGCGGCGCATTCGCGACATCGCGTCGCGCTCCGTCGCCCACCTGAAGCGCGGCGACGGCGTTACCGTCGTTACGAGCGCGGGCGAACGCGTGCGCGCCGATCGGAGCGTTGGCGCCGATCGCATCCTTCGCTTCTTGGCGCTCGTCGAGGCAATCGACCCTCCCAAAGACCCCGCCCTCGAGCCCGCCCCGCCAGGAAACGCCCGACCCAGCTTGCGGCCACCTCGGACGGGCGGCGATCGGACGCCAGCCGAACCGGCGAAGGCGACATGAGGTTCGGGCTCATCCATCGTTTGATGACCGACGCCATCGCCGCGCTCGGCATCCTCGCCCTCGTTACGAGCGGAGAGCTTGGCCGATGGACAGCCGCCGCCGTCGTCGTCGGTTTGGTGCTCGCTCTTGCCATACCCGAAGGCTGGCAGACGAAATCATGGATGCGTCGACTTTCGACGATCGCACCCATCGCCCTCCTCTCCCTCCAATTCAGCCGTCTCTTCACCGGTGCGAGCGTTCTCGAGCTGGCCGTCGAATTCGCCGCGGCGCTTCAAATCATCCGGCTCGCCACCCGCCGCGGCGCCGCCCACGATCAACAAGTCATCGTCCTCGCCCTGCTCCATCTCATCGCCGGGACGGTCATCGGTGGCGGGCTTGGATACGGGCTTTGCTTCCTCGGCTTTCTCATCGTGGCGCCCGGCGCCCTCGTCCTGAGCCACCTGCGGCGCGAGGTCGAGGGAAACTACCGCCAAGGCGCGCGCGATCGGACCGGGCTTCCCGTCGACGTCCCCCGCATTCTTCGAAGTCGGCGCGTCGTCGACCGCACGTTCTTGATCGTGACTTGCCTCCTCTCGATTCCCATCTTTTGGTTTACCGCGGGGCTCTTCGTTCTCTTCCCCCGGGTCGGCCTCTCGTTTCTGCTCCTCAGCAAGCCCCACAGCGGGCGGATGGTGGGGTTCTCCGAACACGTCGACCTCGGAGAGGTCGGGACCCTCCGCACCGATCCGACCATCGCGCTTCGCATCGAGATACCCGACCTACCGAACCCACCACTGCGGCTCGCCATGCACCTTCGCGGTGCCGCGTTCGACACCTACGACGGCAGGAGCTGGTCGCGAAGCCAGTCGCAGCGCGACGTTACCTCGCACGACGGCGGCATTCTGTGGATGCGGCGGGCGCCCGACCCCTCGCGCGATCACATCTGGCGCGTGGATCTCGAGCCGATCGATCCGCCCGTGCTCTTTGCGCCCCTCAACGCCGTCGCCATGCAGGTCCGGCAGCGCGGCGATCCGGTGTTGAATCCGCGGCTCGAGATCTGGTCGGAGCCCGAGGGCGGCTTTCGCTACAAAGGCTCCGACGAACGGGGCGTTCGTTACAACATCTACCTCGGCACCGATCCCGAGGCGCCCGTCGAACCGCTGTCTCGCGCGGACGAAGAGCGGTACACGGCGCTGCCCCACAGCGTGACCGATAGGGTCCGCCGGCTCGCCCGCCAGGTCGTGAAAGAGGGCGCCTCGCCCTTCGAGAAGGCCCGCGCGATCGAGAACCACCTGCGAAGATCCTACGCGTACGATCTGAGCTCGCCAGCCGGTAAGGCGGCCGACCCGCTCGACGATTTCTTATTCACCTCGCAGCGCGGGCACTGTGAATTCTATTCGACGGCAATGGTCGTGCTGCTGCGCGAGCTCAAGGTTCCCTCTCGCAACGTAACGGGCTTCATCGGCGGATCGTACAACCGCTTCGGACACTATTACGCCGTCCGTCAGGGCGACGCCCACTCGTGGGTCGAGGTGTTCCTGCCGGATCATGGCTGGCAGATGTTCGACCCGACGCCGCCGGCCGACGCGGCGCCGCGCAGCGATCTCTCTGGCTTTCTCGCGTTCGTTCGCGACATCGTCGAAGCGACCGGGCAGCGCTGGGATCGGTATGTGGTCGGCTACGATCTCCGCCAACAGGTCTATCTGTTCGAATCAATCTCGCGCTACGGTTCGTTGCATTTTTCGCCCATGTTGGGCCGCTCGAAGGTGCTGCGCTACGTCGGCATTTCAGCGGTTCTCTTCGCCATAGCGTTCGCGGTCTGGCGGCGACGGCGTGCTCGGGAACCCAAAGCAGGCCGGGCGCTCGACCCAAGATCGCGAGAGCGCGTCGGTCGAAATCGTGCTCGAGCCGCGTCGCGACGACGTCTGAACGGTGGGCCGCCGGCTCGGCACTA
>DATEMX010000473.1:0-6616 GCA_035275365.1 Polyangiaceae bacterium
GGTTTGCATCGAGATCGCCGACGACGAGATTGAGCTGAAGGAGCGCCAGGCGCATCGGGAGTGTTTCTTAGCACCACTCGAGCGGCCTTGCGCGGTGAGCTGGTCTGCGATACCGCACGACGCAGCATGTGGCGACCCGACGACCGGCGGTTCATTTTCGTGACCGGCAAGGGCGGGGTCGGCAAGACGACGGTGTCGGCGGCGATGGCGCGCGCCCTCGCTGCGCGCGGAAAGCGCGTGCTCATCGCGATGTGCAACGCCAAGGAGCGCATCGGAGCCATGTTCGGCAGAGGCAGCGTGGGAACCGAGATCACGCCTGTCGGCGAGGGGATTTGGGCCGTCAACATCGAACCCGAAAGCGCCTTTCTCGAGTATGGCCGCATGGTGCTCAAAGTCCCGGGGCTCTATCGGGTGGTCTTCCAGAACAAATACGTTCGCGCGTTTTTACCCGCCGTCCCCGGCCTCTCGGAGTGGGCCATGCTCGGGAAGGCCTGGTTTCACACGACGGAGCTCGGCGACGACGGCCGCCCGCGGTTCGACGTGGTGATCCTCGACGCGCCCGCCACGGGCCACGGCCTCGACATGTTGCGTGTTCCCAAGATCATCGTCGACATCGTGCCTCCGGGAATCCTCAAGCGCGACGCCGAGCTCGCTTGGAAAATGTTCACCGATCCGAAGGCCACCGGCGTCGTCGTCGTCACCGTGCCCGAAGAGCTGCCGGTCACCGAGACGCTCGAGCTCGTGCAGTCGATCGAGACCGATCTCAGGCTTCCGCTGGGCGCCCTCGTCGTGAACGGGGTCGTGAGCCCTTTGTTTTCGTTGGGTGAGGGCAGCGAGCTCGAGAAGCTCGATCTCGAAACGGCGGCGACGCCCGCCGCGCGAGCCCTCTTGGCAGCCAAGCGGCGAGCGGCCCGAGAGGCGATGCAAGCGCGGAGCCTCGCCCGTCTCGAGCGAGGGGCAGAGCTCGACAAGGTCATCCTCCCTTACCTCTTCGACGACGCGGCCACCCCGGGAGCCATCGAGACGCTTTCCCGGAAGTTCTAGGGGGCAATATGAGGATTCGGGGCCCCCACGCCCGCGGTTCGCTTCGCCCGACGCGGAGAGTGTTCGCGAACCGCGAACACTCTACTAGACTCTCCGACCATGAACGTGCGACTGGTCCACGAATTTCGTTTCGAAGCCGCCCATCGGCTGCCGCGAGTACCCGAGGGCCACAAGTGCTCGCGCCTGCACGGTCACAGCTTTCGCGTGGAGCTCACCGTCGAAGGCCCCGTCAACCCCGACACGGGCTGGTTCATGGACTTCGGTGATCTCCACGCTCTGTGGGCACCCCTCTACGACGCGCTCGATCACCATTACCTGAACGAGGTTCCCGGGCTCGAAAACCCCACGAGCGAGGTGCTGTCGCAGTGGATCTGGCAAAAGTTGAAGCCGGTGCTCCCGGCGCTCACCCGGGTGACGCTTTTCGAAACGTGCGAGTCACGCTGCGAATACGAAGGCGGCTGATGGCGAAGACGTTCGCCTGTCGGTGCGAAGACGTCACGCTCGGCGAGCTCGATAGGGCCATCGAGGCAGGCCATCGCGACATCGAATCGCTCAAGCGGTACACCGGGTTCGGGACCGGGATCTGCCAAGGAAAGTGGTGCCTTTCGCTGTGCGCCGCTCGCCTCGCCGAAAAGGGCGGCGACGCGCGTCACCCGATGACCCCACGCCCGCCCCTGCGTCCCATCCGCTTCGCCACCCTGGCCGCGCTCTCCGACATCGACGACTGACGCCCCCGCGTTTTTCGCCAATGCCAAGGCACGGGTACCTCTGACAAGGGATTGGCCTTCCGCCAATCGAGTAGACGGCGTCCAAAAAAGATGGACGGTTCCCGGCCGAGGTAGGCTAGAACACCAATCAGTTGGCTACGCAGCCAACGGTGGCTACGCAGCCAACCGTTTGGCGCGGACCGGGCAGCGGTCCGAGAGGAAGACGATGGACCCGACGATCAGCGAAATCCTGAATCTCATCTTTCGATGGATCCACGTAGTTGCCGGCGTCATGTGGATCGGGCACCTCTGGTTCTTCAACTTCGTGAACGCGCAGGTCGCCAAGACCTACGACGCCGACTCGAAGAAGAAGGTCATCCCGGAGCTGATGCCCCGCGCGCTCTACTGGTTTCGCTGGGGTGCAGCCTACACCTGGATCACCGGCTTCTTCCTCTTGGGCATCGTGGTCTACATGGGCGGTGTGGCCGTCGATCCGGAGAAGCAGTCGCTCGGCGTCGCCTCCGGCGTGGGCACCATCAGCCTCTTCGTGGCTTGGGCCATCTACGACGTGCTCTGGAAGCAGCTTGCCAAAAACGAGATGGTCGGTGCGATCGTCTCGTTCGTGCTCGTGGTTGCGTGGTCGTTCGGCCTCAACATGATCATGTCAGGCCGCTCGCTCTTCATCCACATCGGGGCCACCTTCGGCACCATCATGGCTGCCAACGTGTGGATGCGCATCTGGCCGAACCAGAGGAAGATCATCGCCGCCGCCAAGGCCGGCTCGCCCCCGCCCGACGGCGTCGCCCCCCTCGCCGCGCTGCGCTCGAAGCACAACACGTACATGTCCGTGCCGCTCATTTTCTTCATGGTAAGCAACCACTTCCCGACGATCTACGGTAGCGATCTGCGCTGGATCTTGGCTCCCGTATTCGTGGCAGTGGGCTGGGGCATGACGAAGATGATGTACAGCAAGTCGGCGCAGGCCTCGGCCGCGGAATTCTGAACGGCTAATGACCGGGCAAGGTCACTTGCGCGGCACGCCGAGCACCGACCGCAGCGCGCTCCACATCCCGCGTACGCGCAGAAAGCGCACCTCGGGATCGATGGCCAGCGCCTGACCAACCCACGCATCGACGTCCGGGGGAAGATCGGGGCGCTCCTCGTAGAGGCTCGGCCTCTCGCCTGTCGTCGCCAACTGGAATTTCTCGATGATGGTGCGCCCGGCGAAGGGCACCTTCCCCGAGAGCACGCGGTAGACGATGGCGCCCATCGAATAGACGTCGATGCGCTGATCGAGGACGCGCGGGTTGCCCTTCCAAACCTCGGGCGCAATGTAGCTCGGCGAGCCGGCGATCATGCCGTCGCTCGTGAGCGGCGACGCTGCCATGACCTTGGCGAGGCCGAAATCGAGCAAACGCACGCCGCCCGCCGATTGGACGAAGATATTGCCGGGCTTGAGATCGCGATGAATGATCCCGCGCGTGTGAGCCGCCTCGAGCGTGTCGACGATGGGATCGAGCAACTCGAAGAGATGAAAGACGGTCATGCGCGCGCCGGTGGCTTCCGTCCGCACGAGGTAGTCGTCGAGGTCTTCACCGTCGAGCAGCTCCATCACGAGGTAGAGCGCGCCATCGAGGGTCGTGCGCAGCCCATACACGCGAATCGCGCTCGTCCCCGACAGCGCGGCCATGACCTGCGCCTCGCGAAGCATGCGGATGTTGTATTGCGGATCGACGGCCACCGAGTCGTGCAGGAACTTGATGGCGACGTGCGCGCGCGTTTCGCGATCGAGCGCGCGGTACACGATCCCGTGGCCCCCCTTGCCGAGCACGTTCATGAGCTCGTAGCGGTTGTCGATGACGCGATACTCGGGCGGATCGCCGGCGTTCGTCATCGCCCGGGCTCGCCCTCGTGGCCCCGGAGGGCGGCGCTCTTGACCTTGGCCATTTGCGCGGCTTCGAGCACGGACATGGCCTCGGCAACGGCGCTGGCGTCGCCCTGCGTGAGCTTGTCGCGCAGCCTGTCGAGCGGAGCGAGGATGTGCGCGAGCGCGGCGCCAATGGCCGGGCCGTTGGTCTCGATGATGTCGCGCCACATCGAAGAGCCTCCGCCCGCGATGCGCGTGGAGTCGCGAAAACCCGGGCCCGCTTCGCCGAGCACCCCGGCGGCGGCGGCGGCGGCGTAGAGAGCACTCGCCACCACCTGCGGCGCGTGCGAGACGAACGCCATCGCGCGATCGTGATCGCCGGCGTCGATGGTCTTCGGCTCGGCGCCCACCGAGCGCGCCAGGGCGAAGGCGCGCGAGCACGCGTCTCGATCGGCGCCCTCGACGACGAACCACCGCGCGTTGTCGAACAGGTCGACGGCCGCCGCGTCGAAGCCGCCGACCTCTCGGCCCGCCATCGGATGGCCAGGCACGAACCGCGCTGAACGAGCGTGCCGCCCCGCCGCCTCGAGGACGGGGACCTTCACCGACCCGGTGTCGGTCACGACCGCGGTGTCCTGAATCGCGCCGAGAACCCAGTCCAAGCTCTGGATGATAGCGAAAACTGGCATGGCGAGGACGACCAGATCGGCCTTCGACACGAGTTCCCGTGCGCGGGCGCTCCCGATCGACGCCGCATCGTCCACGTATGGCATCGCGGCCGAAACCACGCCGTCACGATCGACGACCGACAGGCTTTGGGCCCCCTTTCGAGCCCGCAACGCCTTGACGAGCGATCCTCCTATCAACCCGCAGCCTACGATGGTGACGTGCCCGAGCATCCCGCTCGCAGGGTAGCAAAGCACCCCGCCCAGGCGACGGTTTTGTGGTTCCATTACCGGCGCTTGGTGCGTCCGCTCCTGATCGCGTGCCCGCACGCTCATCCGAACGCGCCCTTTGCCTGTCGCGCTTGCGAGGCAACCTGCCGCAGGTTCGTTCGGCCGACGTTCGCCGCGCCTACTGCCACACGATGAACTTGGTCCACGAGGAGCTGCACGGCAGCCACGCCGCTTCGCTGTTTCACGAAGCCGAAGCAGCAAAGCAACAACTCGACCGCGCAAACGCCGCGACGATGACCATCGCATCGTGTGCGGCGTGATGGCCGCGCTGCTCGTCTACGGCGCGCCCGTCGTCGTGCAAGCGATGTTCAGCCGTCGCTCGAAGCAATGTCACTACATTGTCACCGCATTGTCACAATCGAGCGACGCGGAGCGTCATCACCAAGGTTGAATCGTGGTCGCCCGGGTGTCGAAACCCTCAAGGCCCAGATCCGATTGCCGTAAGGTAGCAAGTCCGCACGTGCTCGGAGAACGGACTGTTGATGAAACGACGAGTCCTCCTGTTTTTTTGGGCAGACACCGTGCAACCATGGCTAGCAACCCAAACACGCCCCCGTTGGTCTTCATACGCTTTCGTCCGGCGTGGGCCTATATCGACGGCGTCCGCGAGTTCGGGCGATTCTTCTGCGAGACCACCTTCGGGACGCCACAGCTCGCCGAACGCGCGCGCGTGGTCATCCAGGAGACGCTCGAGAACGCCGTCAAATATTCGACGAGCGCCGAGAGCGAGCTCGAGCTCCTGATTCGAAGCGACGGCGACGAAATCGAGTTTCAGGTCTCGAGCTTGCCCGACCCCGAGCACATCAAGAGCCTCAAGGCCGAGCTCTCGGGCATCCATTCGCTCGATCCGGAGCAAGCGTACTACTCTGCGTTTCTGCGCGCGTCGAACGAACCCGGCGCCTCGGCTCGGCTGGGCCTCGCTCGCATTCGCTACGAAGGCAAAGTCGAACTCTCCATCGAGGAAGAAGAGAACGGGCGCATCCGCGTCACCGCCACGGGCAAACTATGAACGACCGAAAGCCGATTCCCATCCCGAAGCTGGACACCGTCACGATCGAACTGCTCCCCATCGACACGCTAAAGCTCAAAGGCACCATCACCAAGCAGGGGCCGGCTCAAGACTTGGCTGGCTTCTTCGGCGCGATTCATAGGGACGGCATCGAACGCAAGTTGGCGGCCGTGCGCGTCGACGTCTCGGAACTCACCTTCGTGGACTCGTCGGCGATTCGCCTCTTCGTCGACTGGGCGACGTGGCTCAAGAAGGAGAAGGGTCCGCGATATACGCTGCATTTTCTCACGAGCCGTCACGTCACCTGGCAAAAGACCAGCTTCTTGGCGCTTACCGCGCTCCTCGGCGACGTGCTCGCCATCGACAAGATCGACTGACCCGCGACCCTCCGACGAGCTTCGCGGGGGACGCCGCAAAACGAGCGCGGCTCCTCCGTCGGTTGTCGTCTATCGGTTTTTGCCGTCGAAGTGCTTGATGTTGAGCGTGTCGGCGTCGACGCCTTCCAAACAGCGAGCGTTGACGGCACGCATTTCGCTGCCGTCGCGCGCGATGCCTTTGGCAAACGATTTCACGCCGCAGGTCGCGCAGAAAAGGTGATGGATCTGCTTCTTGTTGAACTGATAGTCGGTCAAATCATCGCCGCCCGAAAGCAATTTGAACTTGTCGGAGGGCACGAAGGTGAGCAGCGTGCCCGTGCGCCCGCACATCGAACAGTTGCAGGCGATGAACTGGCCGCCCAAGTCGAGCTCGACCTCGAAGCGCACCTTGCCGCAATGACAGCTTCCCGTATAGGTCTTGAGTCGTTCCATCGCGCCCTACCGTATCACCAATTCGATGCGGGAGCCCCCCGGCGCCACGACGAAAGCACCACGAATGAGGGCGCCCCCATGAGCTCGCGGCTCATCGTTTCGTCGTATCACGGCTCACGGAGCCTTTACAGCTCGCGGGCGGTGGCGTAAGCCGCCCATTCGTGTCCACCGAACCCGCCTTCGACCCGTCGCACCTCGTAGCCGAAGAACTCGAGCTCTCGATC
>DATEMX010000474.1:0-4000 GCA_035275365.1 Polyangiaceae bacterium
ATCTTGCGCAGAAGCGTTGACAGCGACGAGAGTCGCAGCGAGCGCAGGTGTACAAATCAATGCAGCGAACTTCATGGATCGATTCATCGGAATCCTCCGCAGATGACGAAGCGATTCGTCACCGGACCTGGTAGTGCTCCAATCTTCTGTCGTGCTCCTCGATTGGGCCAAGTTTCATGACCGAACGCGAAACACACCGTAGACGATTCTGCAAAGGCGTGGCGAGCACGTCGTTGTTGCTCGCGCTCGGCTGTAAGCGTCGCTCAGGAAAAAATGCCGGTGCCACCGCCGCGCGCCCGCGCGTCGTGTCGTTGTCACCGAACACCACCGAGGCACTCTTTGCGGTGGGAGCGGGAAATCTCGTCGTTGGACGTTCTCGATTTTGCGACTATCCGCCCGGTGTGGAGCAAATTCCCTCGGTTGGAGGCTATGTCGATGCCAGTCTCGAGGCGATTTTGGCACTCGCGCCCGATTGGGTCGTCGGAGCGCGCGGCCCTGCGGGGCCCGCACTCGCCGAAAAGCTCGGCGCCCTCGGCATCGCCACGTTCTTCCCTCCGACCGAATCGATGGCGGAAATCGACGCGATGATCACGGGTCTGGCCGACAAAGTGGGCCAGGCCGAGCGCGGGCGCGAGATCGTCCTGCAACTCGGACGAGACCGCCGCGCGATCGAGGCGAGCGTTGCCGAAAAGCCCCGCGTGAGAACGCTCATGGTCTTCAGCATTTCGCCCATCGTCGCCGCTGGTCCTTCATCGTTTTGCGATGAAATGATCCGCCTCGCGAATGGATCGAACGTCGTCACCTCGGGTGGCTCGTATCCCAC
Organism: Polyangiaceae bacterium; assembly: GCA_035275365.1. Lineage (GTDB taxonomy): Bacteria > Myxococcota_A > Polyangia > Polyangiales > Polyangiaceae > DASWDH01. The sequence continues at coordinate 824 of DATEMX010000474.1, forward strand.
TGTGAGCGTCGAACGCCTCGTGACGATGAACCCCGACGTCGTCCTGAACGCCACCATGACCGCCGAAAACGCCGACGACGTCGGACCCGATCGTCCTGGCTTTGCGGAGCTCCGCGCAGTACGCGAGGGTCGCGTTGTACCGCTGAAGAGCGACGCGGTGCTCCGGCCGGGGCCTCGCATCGCCGAGGGCCTTCGCATTGTCGCGCGCGCTCTTCACCCCACGGTGCAGGTTCCGTGACGCCGCGAAGCCGGCGAACTAGGATCGACGTCCTCCTCGTCGAACGGGGGCTCGCGCCGACTCGCGCCAAAGCGCAAGCGTTGATTTTAGCCGGGGCAGTGTCATCTGGCTCTGAAAGGATTGACAAGGCCGGTACCCTCGTCGACCCGACCATCGCCCTAGAGGTGGCCGGAGACAAGAACCGGTTCGTATCGCGAGGGGGCGAAAAGCTCGAGCATGCGCTCGTCTATTTCGCTGCGGAAGGGCTCGACGTGGCCGGTGCAGTGGCGGTCGACGTCGGCGCGTCGACGGGCGGATTCACCGATTGCCTCCTCTCGCGCGGAGTTCACAAGGTCTACGCCGTCGACGTCGGCTATGGGCAACTCGCCTATCCGCTGCGCAACGACCCGCGCGTGGTCGTACGCGAACGCACCAACGCCAAGAGCGTCACGCGCGAGAGCTTCGCCGAGCCGATCGATCTCGTCGTCGTCGACGCGTCCTTCATCGGTCTCGGCAAGCTGATGCCGGCCATCGCGTCCGTTCTTCGCCCCCACGGGAACCTCGTGGCCCTCGTCAAGCCGCAGTTCGAAGCTGGGCGCGACGCTGCGCGGAGTGGCCACGGCGTCATCCGCGATCCGGTCGTGCGAGCAGGGGCCATCGACGGCGCGCGGAGCGCCGTCGTCGCCACCGGATTTTCGATCGAGCGTGAGATCGACAGCGCCGTCCCGGGACCGAAGGGCAACGTGGAACACTTCCTGTGGGCAAAGCGCAACGCTTGACGCGTGGCTACCAGCCACCTAGGGCGGGTTGGGACGATGGCCACCGCCACCACCAAAGCGCGCGCTCGGCGGCTCAGGTGGCGCGGCCGAGACAGACCTCGCGCAGGAGCGCCAAGGCGGCGTACGACGCCAACATTTGAATTTGTCCCCGATCGCCGTTGAAGATCCGATCCCGCACGATCGTCCCGCCAGGGTGGGAGACGGCCCAAAAGACGAGACCGACGGGCTTGTTGGGGCTCGCTCCGGAGGGCCCCGCGATTCCGGTAATCGCAACGGCGATCTCGACGCTGCAGAGCCGACGTACGCCCTCGGCCATCGCCGCCGCCACCTCCGCGCTCACGGCGCCGTGACCGCGGAGTACGTCTTCGCTGACGCCGAGTAGCCGTGTTTTCGCGCTGTTCGCGTACGTCACCGCGTCGGCCACGAAGTAGTCGCTGGCACCGGGCTCGCTCGTGATGAGGTGAGCCAAAAGGCCTCCGGTGCACGACTCGGCGACGGCAAGGCGAAAGCCGCGGCTCCGCAGGGCCCGCCCTGTGGATTCGGAAAACGTGTCGTCGCCTTCGCCGTAGAGAACATCGGCGAGCCGCGCGCGAACCTCGGCCGCCGCAGTCTCCGAGAGCACCCGCGCCTCGTCGTGGCTCTGGGCCGTGGCGTGAACCTTCACTTCGATCTCCGGAAAGTGCGCCCGGTAGCCGAGCGTGATGCCCGGAAATCGCGCTTCGATGTCGGCAAGGCGTTCGCCCACGATCGACTCGGCCAAGCCGAACGTCTTGAGGCGGGTTTGGAACGTGAGCTTTTCGGCACGCTTGGCGATTTTTGCGACGACGTGATCGGTGAAGATGCGCTTCATCTCGCGAGGAACGCCGGGCATGAAGAACGCGCGGCTCTCGCCGATCTCGACGGCAAAGCCCGGCGCCGTCCCCACCGGGTTGGGCAACACCGTTGATCCTCGGGGAAAATCAGCCTGCTTCTCGTTGGTGGCCGACATGGTCCGGCGCGCCGCTTCGAAGCGACGGCGGATGGCCTCGATCGACGCCTCGTCCCGCACGAGCGGCACGCCGAGCGCGCCCGCCACCGACGCGGCCGTCAAATCGTCGGTCGTCGGCCCGAGGCCGCCAGTTGCCACGATGACTGTGTTGTCCTCCGCGAGGCGCTTCAGCGCCGCCCCGATGCGGCCGGCGTGATCGTCGACCGTCGCCGCTTCGCGCACTTCGAAGCCGAGGGCCGTGAGCTCGCTCGAGAGCCACGTCGCGTTGGTGTTGACGATTTCGCCTCGCGTGAGCTCCGTGCCGATGGAGAGAATGGCCGCCGTCATGGGGCCGGCAAAGGTACCACGGGACGGGCCCTGGCAACCGCCGGCTCAGCCCCTTTCGGCGTCGTATCGGCGTCGTAGGCGCATCGAACGCCGACGTCGGGGGCGCGACTCTGGGGAGGCAGGCGACGGGTCTGCCAAGTGCGCAGGTCCGTCGCCAGCGAGGCACCGAACGAGCCCCCACGAACGAACCCTTCGGCGCCCGTGCTGGAAACCCATTCGGCGACGTTGCCGGCCAGGTCGTAAATCCCTTCGGGCGAGACCCCGTCGGGGTGACCGCCGGTCAGTTCCGGCAGACTCACCCCCAAGCCGCACGGACCGTCTTTCATGCCCCACGCTCCGCGCCGACAGACGGCGCCGGTGTCGCCCCACGGATATCGCCGTGGGCGCGAGCCCGAAGCCGCGAAGGTCCATTCGTCGTCGGTAGGCAAACGCCCGTTGCGAAAGGCGCAATACGCTTCGGCTTCGGAGCGCGTGATCCCCGAGACGGCGCGCCCCGCTTCGCCCGAGAGGGGCACGCTCGCACAAGCGCCGGCACGCACGCATTCTGCGTACGCGCTCTCGGTGACCTCGAACGCGTCGATCGCGAAGGACGCCACCGCCGCGTCGTGCGGAGCGACGCGACCCTCCGCTTCCCAATCACCGGCCCCCGCGTGAAGCACCCCGGCCGCAACGACGACGCGCAGAGCAGGCGCAAGACAACCGCCCTCGGCGATCTGCAGCGGAGCCGGGCACGAGAATGGGCGCCCCACGCAGCGCTCGCCTTCGAGCGCCTGTCCGGGTGCACAGCACCGGCCCTCGACGGCCACGAGCGCTCCGCACCGCGCAGGATCCGCCGAGTCGCGGTGGGCTTTGGCCACGGTGACGAC
>DATEMX010000475.1:0-8719 GCA_035275365.1 Polyangiaceae bacterium
GCCCTGAGCCTCCTCGTCGGCTCGGTGGCAGAAGCCCAGTCGGGCGGACCCGGCGCGCAGCCGGCGATGTCGAACGCACCGAAGCTCACCAAGGCGCCGAAGCTCGTCAAGTTCGTCGAAGCCCCCTACCCCGATCGCGAAAAGGCGGCGGGGCGAACGGCCGCCGTGGTCGTGCAGATCGCGATCGCGGCGACGGGCAGCGTCGATCAGGTCGTGGTCAAGGAATCGGCCGGCGCCGCGTTCGACGCCGCGGCCGTGGCGGCCATCAAGCAGTTCGTGTTCGACCCGGCCGAGATCGACGGCAAGCCTGCCCCCATTCGCATCCTCTACCGCTACGAGTTCGTGCTGCGCCAAGAGAAGCCGACGTTTGCGATACTCTCGGGCGTCGTTCGCGATCGCAAGAAGAAAAAGCCCCTGGCAGGCGTCAAGGTCGGGCTCGACACGGGCGAGAGCGCCGTCACCAATCTGCTCGGCAAGTTCTCGTTCAACGAGCTCACCCCTGGCAAGCGAACGGTCACCCTCTCGGCGGAGAACCTCACCGAGCAACGAACCGAAGAGACGCTCGAAGAAGGCAAGGAGCTCGACGCAACCTACGACGTCGAGCCAGAGGAACCTGGCTCCGAGGCCGACAAAGACGACCTCGAGATCGTCATCATCGCGCCGGCGCTCCAAAAGCAAGTCGTCTCCACCGAAGTGTCGGCCGATCAGGGCCGCAAAGTGCCCGGAACGCAGGGCGACGTGCTCAAGGTCGTCGAGAGTATGCCCGGCGTCGCGCGATCGTCGGTGGGCTCGGGCGCCCTCGTGGTGTGGGGCGCGGCGCCGGAAGACACCCGCGTCTACGTCGACGGCGTGCGGATTCCGCTGCTCTATCACAACGGCGGCGTGCGCTCGGTGATCCACTCCGATCTCGTGCAGTCGGTGGAGCTCGCGCCGGGAGGCTACGGCGCGCCGTACGGCCGCGGGCTCGGCGGGCTCGTGAAGGTGCAGCAGATGCCCGTCGAAAAAGAGGGCCTCCACGGGAGCGCCGCTGCCGATCTGCTCGACGCGTCGGCGTCCGTTCGCGTTCGGGCAGGAGAAAAATGGGGCGTCGCGCTGGCCGCGCGCAAGAGCTACCTCGATTCGGTCCTCTCGCAGGTCACCTCCGAAGACATCGGCGATTTCTTCCCGATCCCTCGCTACCACGACGGCCAAGCGCGCGTCTTCTACGAGCCCTCGACGAAAGAATCGCTCGAGCTCGGCGGCCTTCTTTCGAGCGACGACATCGATCGCACCGTCGAGAACGCCGACCCGGCGCGGTCGAAGCGCGAATCACGACGAGTGTCGTTCTATCGCCTCTACGCCCGCTACAAAAAGCAGCTCGACGACGGCGGCACGGTGAACGTCGTTCCGTCGTTCGGGGTCGATCGCACGCACACCGTCAGCCGCTTCGGACTCGTGCCCACGGAACTCGAGAGCGACTCCAACGTCTTCGGGCTGCGCGCCTATTGGCGGAGCCGCGTCGCTCCGTTCTTGACCACGACCCTCGGCGTCGACACCGAGCTCGTGGCCACCGAGGCGCGACGTGTCGGCTCGATCACGTCGCCCCCGCGTGAGGGCGACGTTCGCGTGTTCGGTCAAGCGCCCTCGGGACAGGTGGGCGGCGACACCTGGCAGACCGTCGGCGGCAGCGTCGCGCCCTTCGCCGAGGCCGATCTGGCGCTCGCCGACGATCGCTTGCACATCGTTCCCGGAGCGCGCGTCGATCCCTATTTCACGAGCGCGAGCCGCCGCACACCGGTCGCCGGCGACACCCCGAGCATCGGTTATGCCGATCTCGACACGGTGGTCGAGCCTCGCATTGCCGTCAACTACGCCGTCTCGCGGCGCGTTCTCACCAAGGCGGCGTGGGGTCGCTATCATCAGAGCGCACAACCGGAAGATCTGTCCGCCGTCTTCGGCAACCCTACCCTCCCCGTGGCGACAGCGTCCCATTGGCTCGTGGGTGGATCGTTCAAACTCACCGACACGCTGTCGATCGAGGCCACGGCGTTCTATTCGCGTTCGAGCGAGCTCGCGGTGCGCAGTCCGCTCACGGCGCCGCTCTTGGCCGAGGCCCTCGTTCCCAACGGTGCCGGCCGAGCCTACGGAACGCAGTACCTGTTGAGGCAGGAGCTCACCAAGGGATTCTTCGGTTGGATCTCGTACAGCATCCTGCGAAGCGAGAGGACCCCCTCCGCGGGCGGCGCGTACCGACTCTTCGACTACGACCAAACCCACGTGCTCACGGCGCTCGCGTCGTACGATCTGGGGCGCGGGTTCGAGATCGGAGCGCGGGTTCGCTACGCGAGCGGGTTTCCACGCACGCCCGTGGCGCGCGCCTATTTCGACAGCGGAACCGACTCGTACCAGCCTGTCTTCGGCGAAGTGAACGCGCGCCGCATCCCTGCGTTCATTCAGGCCGACGTGCGCCTCGTCAAGAAATTCACGTGGGGGGCGTCGGCGCTGGAGGCCTACCTCGACGTGCAAAACGTGACGGCTCGCACGAATCCCGAAGAGATCGTCTACAGCCCGGATTACCGAAAAAAACGGTACGTCACCGGCCTTTCGCTCCTGCCGGTCGTAGGGCTCAAATGGACATGGTGAGAATTCGCGGCGCTGCCGTCACGCTCGCGTTGGGGCTGCTGCTCGGCTGCAAACCGGATTTCGACGATCGCGCCGCGCTCGTCGAGGGGCCGCGCGTCCTCGCCGTCGCGTCGACGCCGGCGGAGGCTCCGCCCGGGGCGCGGGTATCGCTGCGCGCGCTCTTCGTCGACGCCGGGGGAACGCCCGCCGACGCTCCGATCGATTGGGCCCTTTGTCGCGAGCGAAAACCTCTCACCGAGCTCGGCCCCGTCAACCCTGCCTGCTTCGCCGCCGCATCGCCCGAGCTCGTGTCGCTCGGCGTGGGACTTCACGTCACGGTCACGATTTTTCCCGACGCGTGTCGATTGTTCGGCCCGAACCCTCCTGAATCGAAGAAGGGCGAACCCAGAGGGCGCCCCGTCGATCCCGATCTCACCGGCGGATTCTACGTTCCAACGCGACTCCGCTGGCTCGAGGGCCCTGCCGAGAGCTATGCCACGGGACAAACGCGGTTGACCTGCGATCCTGGCCGCGTCACGCCCGAGCAGGCGCGCGAATACCAGCACCTCTACCGCGCCAACGAGAACCCGGCGGTCGAGCGACTCGTCGCCGTACGCGGCCCTAGCGAAGAGACGCTCGCGCCCGTGACCAGCTCCGAGCCCACGCTGCGGGTCGCCCGAGGCGAGGCCGTCACGCTGCGCGTCTCGTGGCCGGCGTGCCCTGCCTCGGCGATCTGCGGCGACGGCATTTGCAGCCCCGACGAAGACGCGACGAATTGCGAAGCGGACTGCCGCGACCCGCACGGGTGCACGGGCAGCGAGTCGTACGTCGCCTTCGATCCGCTGACCCTCGCGCTCGGCGAGCGCCGCGAGCTCATCCGCGCGTCGTGGTTCGCGACCGCCGGAACCTTCGACGTCGCAGCCACGGGAAGCGCCGAGCGGGGCGCCGCCCCCGATTCGTCGAACGTCTGGCACGCCCCCAACGCTGCGGGCAAAGTCTACGTTTGGATCGTGCTGCGCGACGACCGCCAGGGCGCCGGGTGGGAGTCGTACGAGATCGACGTGGAGTAGCGGACGCGTCCGGGAATCGAACCACCGCGACGAGCTATGAGGTCGGCGTGGAAAGGAGCCCTGTTTTGGCCCGGGAGATCATGCGTTCCACCAGAGGAGCCACGTGGATCGGAACAAGCTTCACTTCGGGGTGCTGAATCTGGAAGACCCGAAAGATTTCGTCAGCGAACGACTGACCCACTGATTCGACGTTGCTGAAGTCGAGGATGACGGTCTTGAATACGTCGATGCGAGCCAGGAGCCGCTTTGCCTGCGAACGCGACACGAGATTGTCATCTCCGTACTTGGCAAGTTCGACTGGCACGACCGTCTTCGTGAAACCGTAGTCGTCATCTGCTGTGAACATGTCAAACACGCTCTTCAGCGTGCGAGAGGTATGATCGTGGAGATGCATTCGCACGTAGGTCCCCCGCGCCGTTCCCGCACTCTCTAGGATCCAATCCTCGGGGTCTCCGTGGTCATGGGAAAAGTAGACATCGCCGGACAAGATGCAGAAATTGTCGACGCTGCGAGAAGTGAAGAAAATGCCTTCTCCTGAGTGTCGTTGCGGGTCCGTCGTAAATTTCCCCTTCGCGAGCTCCAACACCGAGTGTCTTGGATCCGCGAGGCTCATGGCTGCCTGGATCTTTCGAAAAATCCCAACGCCGTCGTCCGAGATCGCGATCTCCGTGCTTGCCGCCGTCTTGGACATCGAGACGCGGATCCGCTTGCCACCGGAGTGATCAATCGCATTGTTGAACATTTCGGTGAAGCCATAGTGCCAGATGTGATTGATGTTTTCAGGCAGCGACCCCAACTCAGGAACGAGGTCAAGCCAGGCTCGATCTTCGGCAAGCGAGCGTTCGATCGCGTACGAGCGGTTCCACTCTTTGATCGCGGCCAAGCGATACCTAAGGCGGGTCGCATTACCTGCCGAAAGAATCGCTCCCTCGTCAATCAAACGCTGGAGGTGCTTGTTGACTGCCTGGCGCGTCACGTTGAAGTGGTCAGACGTGACCCTGACGATGTCGCTTGGATGAGCGGCCAATTCATCCAAAATGAACTTTCGAACCTGTTCCCCCCGTGCACGCACCTTGACCACGCTTGCAACCTCCTGGCCTGCCATTGACAACCTTACCAGAACGATTGTCAACCTTAACGCGTTGATTGTCAACCCGACGGCCTGAAATAGAGTCGAGCTCGCCCGCACGGCCATTTAGCCGTGGATCGAGGCCATCCGGGGCGCTCGCCTACCTCGCACGAGCCGGCTTGGCGGTCGGACTTCCACCCGGCGCGTCGTCACCTCGAGCCCCGGGCGAGCGACGCCCCGGTCCGTCCGGGGAAACCCCCAGGGCGTCCCGACGGGTCGACGCGTCCTGGGGCGCCCTACCGCCTACGAGCGTCATCAGTTCCGCCACCGCAAACCGGTTTGCGGTGGCTCGGTTCGACCGCCTCACGAGGCGTTACGGGTGAGCTCGGACACCGCTGCAGGCATCAACTTAAGGCCGGCGCCCGGCTCGGCAGGAGGCAGAGTGAGCCGAGGGTTCATTCGGCTCGGTTACCATAAAACGACGACCCGGCCCGCAAACTGGTTCACCCGCCTGAACTCGCCGAAGGCGAGATCTCCGTATCCGTCGCCGTTGAGGTCGCGCACGATGCTGCTTCGGGGCGCGCACCCCTGCCAGTCGCTGGGGAGCGCGACCACGACATCGGCAGTATCCACGACGTCGGTCGAACCCAGGGCAGCAAGATGCTGCCCCGTGAACATGTAGATTCTCGCCGGTGCGCCGCTTTCGTTAAGGCTGCTGATGGCGACATCGGTCCTCGAGTCTCCCAGAATTGAAACATGATCGGAGGTGCCGTTGATGGCGCCTCCGATGATGCACGTACCAAATGAATTGGCACTATTGGTTGGCCAGCCCGCGGGAGTGGGCACGGGGGTGTTGGTCAAGCGATTGGTGAGAAACGAAGGGGAGCTCGTGATCGGTCCAGACGCCGAATCACCAATGTGGATCGAAACACGGCCACCCGTGCTGCCCCAGTTCGGTTGGCCAATCGCGATGGCGGGCACGGCGCCGGGTGAAAGCTCGCCCAGCAGCGCCAAGGTCACTCCTGTGCGAAGCGGAGGGCCGTCCCAGTGAGGCGCGTTCAGCACCGAGATAGACGAGGGAACCGAACCGTCGAGCCATCCCTTGAATGCATAGGCGCGCCCGGCTTCGGCGGTCCCATTATTGTAGTATTGTGCTCCAACGACGAGCCAGGGAGCCGTGCCTGCTTGGAGCCTTCCTGTGCCGAGTACGTTCACGCCAAATCCGCCTGGGTCGACCGAGTCGCCGTCCAACTGGATCGCACGCGTGCCATAGGCTGCCGGCAGGGAAACGACGGCCGGGAACGCGTGAGGAGCCGTCCCCAGGATGATCGCCACCTGGCCGACACGTCCGGCATGGGAGGGAGCTCCGACCGCGAAATCGTCGCGCCCATCGCCGTTGAAGTCGCCCAAGCGCCCAAGGCCAAAGCCGAAATGTGAGTCTGAAAACGTCGCGTCCCCGACGATTCGATAGTCGGCCATCGAAACGTCGAGCAGCGAAGGCCAGTTCGTCCGACCTTTGAAGATATGGACAATATCGCCACCCGGCACGGGGCCCGAGATACCGATATCGACGATGCCGTCACCGTCCACGTCACCCAGCACCGCGGCACCAATGCCAATCCTGGACGTACTCGAGATCACCACCGAGGCCGTGCTCGAGTACCCTGTCGGCCCGCCGAAGTAGACATAGACGTTCGTCGAAGCCCCCCCACCCACGATCAGATCGGAGTACGCGTCGCCGTTGACGCTCTCCGTCCCGTCGACGGCGCGACCATACTGCTCGCCGCCCGGAACGTTCATACCGAGCGTTCCCGTGAGCGTCGTCACCAAGAACTGCGCGCGGGTTGGCCCTGTCGAGACGACGGGACTCCGATTGCCCATGGAGTCGATGACGGCAACCGTGAAGTAGTAGTCGTTTTCGATCATACAATCGGGGACGTCGACCCCCGCTTCGGTGCCCGTGACATTCAAGGGACCCGAGAACACGCGTTGGGCGGCATCGAAGCTCGCCGCATCGATCGGGGTCTTTGACATCCGCACGTCGTATTCGGACACATCGGAGGGTGCGGTCCAGCTCAGCCGAAAGGTCGTCTGCCGGCGATCTTTGACGGACGCCGCGAGCGCGCTCACCGGAGCGCCCGGCTGCGTGCTCACGACTGGCGACACACTGGCGGCCGCCGTACCTGCCCCGGGGACATGCGCCGTCGCGGTGATCGAGACCGAAGACCCATCGGGAATCGTCACGTTGGCGAGCGTTGCATCGCCGTGTGCATCGATGTTCACTTCTCCCAACGACGCGCCTGCCGCGTCGAACGCGACGGTTCCAGCCGTTGCCGCCACACCGTCGACCACGACGTGAACTTGCAGCGTCCCCTGCCAACCCGCTTGGAGACTTGCATCTGGCACACAGCGGGGGCCCTTGGCGAACATGCCGCAGAGGTTCTGCCCTCCGGCCGGGCCCTCGCGAAGCGGCGACGTCCAGGCAATCGCTGGAGCCGTATCGTTACAGGCCATCCCGCTCGAAACGCATTGTTCATTCTGACAGCTCTCCTGGCCATTGCAGAGCATGCCGTCAGAACAAGGCGAACCGTTCGGAAGTCCCGCGCAATCAGCATCTCCGATCCGCACGATCGGAGCCGCGATGACCTCCAGGGCGACGACCTGGCGTCCGATGGGGTCGAAGGTTCGTCCGAGCTCCTCGTAGACGGCGACGATCTCGCCCCCGGTCGCCGTGCTTCGACTCGCGAACGCAGGGCGCGCTTGGTCGCCCTCCCTGTGTGCATGCCACCGAGGCAGCGGTATGGCTTGGGCGCTGAAATCGAGCACTGCGGGCGAGCTCGAAGTGACGAGCGAAAAGGCTTTCAGCCAGAGCTCATCAGCGCGTGGATCACCTGGGTCACTCGCCGTCTGCCACCCGAGGAAAACCTGGGAGTTCGCGGCGACAGCGGTAGGCCGGCTCGCCGATCGAACGAACGCCGCGGACGACGTCTCGAACGCATTGGCAATATCCACCCCCGCCACCGGGCCGGGTTGGGTGGTGTCCAGAACCGCGGCGCGCAGCCGATGGCGGCCGCTTTCACTCGCAGACTCGGGATCGCCTTCGGTGTAGCCAATGAGCAAATGCGTACCGTCGATGGCGGCTAACGCCGGCCGATCCCCCGCCGAACCTGCCGTGATCGGACCGATGGTCCATTCGTGGCTCGCACCTTGGACGTGGATGATCTCGCTTGCCCCTCCGCCCGCTCGCCATGCTACTGCCCAACCGTCGCCGAAGGGAGTCAAGGCGACGTTCGCTTCGTCGGCTGGGGTCGCCGCGATCGTGATTTCGTCCGATGTCGGAGTAAGATCGAACGCGAAAGTCCTCAGCCGGATGTCGTGCCCTGTGCTCGCCTCCGAGGCGTCGACCCAGGCGACCACGAAACCCGAAGCGGTGGCGATGAGATCGGGATCGAATTGTGAGAACTGTCGCGTCTGGTTAGCGTGCGCCGGTCGTCCCGCAGGCACTACTTCGGGATCGATCAAGCGGATCGCGACGCCGAGCCCGTCACCGTCGCCTTCGAAGTCGGTGTAGGCGACGGCGTAATTTCCGCTCGGTGCGGCGGCGATCACGGGGTTGCTCGCCAGGACCGGCAGCGATCCTGTGCTGACCGCCACGTCGCGATCCAAGGGAACGCCGGAGGACGAGTAGGTCGAAAGGGAGATCTCGGGCGGCGCACTATCCGGTTTGACGAACACCGCGGCGCCCGCGCCATCCGATCGCACGGCCACGGGATGAGGTCCGTCGCCGAGAATCCGCCGGACGGTCGGCCCAGGATCGGCAACGAGAACGAGATCGCGCACGCGGCAGTCGGGCGAACAAATAGCGCGAGTCGACGTGCTCGGCCGGTCACACTCCTCGCGAACCGGATCACGAACGCCGTCGCCGCAGTAGCGGCTCACGGCGGGTCCTGCTCCACCCTCCGGACTGGAGGGTGCCTGG
>DATEMX010000476.1:0-12916 GCA_035275365.1 Polyangiaceae bacterium
CTCTTGCGATTTGGTCTCCCCGAGCGCTCGTGCAGCGAGCCGGCGCAGGTAGCTGACACCGCCGCGCGGCACGGCGATCGCCTCCTGACTGCGCTCCACGAACTCGCCGTAGACTTCGCCGAGCGAGCTCGCGGGCACCGCGCGCATCATCGCCGCGACTTCACGCAGCTTCTTGAGCTCGCTGCTCTCGAGCTCGGCGACGATAGGAGCCGCCGCGCCTTCATCGAGCGACAGCAGCATCAAGACAGCTTTCTCAGGACCGGTCAACGCCATCGCTCACCCAGAGAGCGAGAACCGTGCCTGGTGTTTCGGTTCCTATCGCGCTTGCGGCGTCGCCGACGGGGCGTTCAACCAGCCGCGTAGGATCACGGCGGCGGTCGCAGGATCTTTGGTCGCGATCTCGAGCGCTTGCGCCCGAAGCTCGGCGGCGTCGGGCGGCGGCATGGCTGGCAGCGCGGGCGCCACGCGCGTCGCATCGAGCGCGAGGGTGCGGTCAGGAGCGCCGAGCTTGAGGTCTTTGGTGACCCGCTTGCCGCGCCGGACGAGGATCACGACCGCCAAGAGGAGCACCAGCAGAGCCAACCCGGCGCCGCCGTAAGTGATCAGGCGTTTGGTCTTCTCGTTCTCGATTTTCGGCTCTTCGGGCGCGTCTGCGCCGGCAAACCGAGCACATTCGATCTGCACGACGTCGCCGCGTTCGGCGTTGAACCCGACCGCTTGCTTCACGAGAAGCGCCAAGCGCTCGAGCTCCGCCGGGTCGCGAGGCACGAAATCGTGGGCCCCATTGTAGGTGCCATCAACCAGTGCGGCCACCGTCAACCGGCTGACACGACCCGCCGGCGTGCTCGTTTTTTCCGTGACGCGGTCCACCTCCCAGTTGCGCGTCCAGCTCGTGCGGAGCGCGCCCGAGGCGGTGCCGCCTCCGAGCGGGTCCGAGGTCGCGTCGGGGAGATTGCTCGCGGCGCCCGGCACCCCCGCGACGGTCGCGCCTTCGGGCGCCGTTCGTTCGTCGCTGCGCTGTTCGCTGCGAAGAGCCGTCTTGCTCGGCTCGAAGTGTTCCTCGGTGCGCTCGTGCGACGCCGTATCGAGGCGGAGGGCGATGCGAACGTCGGCGTGCCCGGGCCCTACGACCCGCTCGAGCAGCGCGCGCGCCTGCTCTTCGAGGCCCGAGGCGAGCTCGCGCTCGTGATCGGCCTCGCCGTCGCTCGCAGCCAGCACGCCGCTCGCTTCCGAGCGTGGCCGATGGAGCATGGTGCCGTCGGCGCTGATGATCGAAACACGGTCGGCCGAGAGCCCTGGCACCGCCGAGGCCACGAGGTGAACGACGCTCCCGACCTCGCCTTTGCCGAAGGGCCTTCCCGGCCGCAGGCGGAGCACGACCGACGCCGACGCTTCCTGTTTGGCGATGGCAAAGACGCTATGCTCCGGCATCACCAGGTGAACGCGGGCGCTCTGCACGGCCGAGATATTGCCGATGGTGCGCGCGAGTTCGCCTTCGAGCGCGCGGCGCAGGTTGATGCGCTGCTCGAACTCGGTAGCGCCAAGGTGCGACTTGTCGAAAATCTCGAAGCCGATGCCGCCCCCGCGCGGGAGCCCCTGCCCCGCCAGATCGAGCCTGATCTCGTGCACGTGCTCGTCGGGCACCTCGATGGCCGTCCCACCCGCGCCGACGCGGTAAGGAACCTTGAGCTCCTTCAGCTTGCTGGTGATCGACGCCGCGTCTTCGGGCGACAGATCGGTGAAGAGGTAGGCGTACGAGACGCGGCTCGAATAGAACGAAAACGTCAACACGCCGACGACGACCGCCATGGTGACGACGATGAGGCTGACCCTCTTGGCCGTGGAAAACGACCCCCACAGCTCACGCAGTTGATTGAAGAGCGCCAGACCTTTTTCCTTCACGTCGTCGTCCTACCTTCAGATGTTGAGGCGCCAGAGATCTTGAAAGGCTTCGACCAACTTGTTTCGCACGTTGGATACGAGCTTGAGCTCAATTTCAGCCTCTTTTACGGCGATCATCGTCCCGTGAATGTCGTCCCTCGCGCCCGCCGCGAACGCCTCGGCGGCCTTCCCGGCGTTCATGTTGTGGAGGTTCGCGCTCGCCACGGCGTCGGAGAAAAAGTCGGCAAAAGGAATGGCCGAGCTCTCGGCCTTGGGCGTGGGGACGGCCCCCTCCACCGGCATGTGCGGCGCGCTGAGAGGAAGGTTCCCGATGGGCCCTATGGCGCTCATTTGCCGATTCCGAGCGCGGTCTTGGCCATCGACTTGATCGACTCGATCGACGTGACCCCCGCGTCATAAGCTCGCGAGGCGGTGATCATGTTGACCATCTCTTCGACGACGTTGACGTTCGGGTAGCGCACGTAGCCACGCGCATCGGCGTCGGGGTGGCCCGGCTCGTACACCATCTGCGGGTCACGCGTATCTTGCGCGATACGCTGCACCTTCACGAGCGAGACAGCGGCCTCGTTGCCGCTCTCGACGGTGCCCTGACCGAGCGGCACGGCGGCGAACACCGGATCGAGCTTCTTGTACGGTCCGCCGGCCTCGGTGTGGGTGGTCCGGGCGTTGGCGAGGTTGCTCGCGATGGTGTTCATGCGCGTGCGCTCCGCACCGAGCCCCGACGCCGCTACCTCCAAAGCACTGAAGACTCCGATTCTCATGTCCTGCCTTTCTACATGCCCTTGCCGTCGCTCGCGGCGTAGGCGAGCTGTGCGAGCTCGGCCGACGCGAGCGTCGAGGCAACGTCGTATCTAACTTGGTTGGCCGCCAGCTTGGCGGCCTCGCGATCGAGAGAAACGAAATTCTTGTCGTTGCCCGCGCCTGCCGCGGGATCTTCGAAGACCCGACCCGTCGTGGCAGCGAGAGGTGCGTGACCCGCAAAATGCGATGGATCGGTGCGCTCCATGGCGACGCGCAGCGCGTCGTCGAAGGGCGCGTTGGCAACGCGCTCGAGATCCTTCGGTACGTAGCCTGGCGTGTCGACGTGCGCGACGTTCGACGCTAAGACGTTGTGGCGCTCGAGGTGATAGTCGAGCGCGGCGTGGAGCGGCGAGATGCCATTGAAGATATCCGACACGCCCGAGTACTCAGCACGCCGCGTGCCATCTGCGGTCTTTTTTGTTTAAGGGACCTTCACGACGACCGTTCGGGCGAAGTCAGAAGTGGATTCTGGGTCGATGCTGACCCCGGTGTCATCTGTAACCCAGAGCCCTCGAGCGTCGGGTCTTGGCGCTTTTCCGACGCAAATCGCTGCGACGTGCCAAGAAATCGGTTTGACGCCAAGCTGCGGTTGCGCGGGTTTGCTTTGACCCATGGATCAGAGCCTTGACGCCGGAGAGGCGAAAATCCGTCGGAGATCCGCCAAGAAACCGACACTGGCCCGAGCCTTGCTCAGGGACCCGTCACGAATCGCACCTCAACGAACCAAGGGAGGGATTACCTCATGATGAGCCAGTTTCCTGCAAGCGAGAAAGATTCCGGAGTCATGAAGATCAGTTCTCTTCTGCCTCCGCCACGCCAGTCGGTGAGGCCGGGCTCGATGAGGCCCGCCCCTCTCGACGAGCGCCCTCGCAGCATGAACAACGTCATCGGGGCGTCCGAGACAATGTTGGATCTCTTCCGTATCGTCGATCGCGTCGCCGACACGGGCTGCACCGTGCTCGTCACCGGCGAGAGCGGTACCGGCAAAGAACTCGTGGCGCGCGGCCTTCACGACGCCAGCAACCGCGCCGCTCGTCCCTTCGTTGCCGTCAACTGCGGCGCCATCCCCGAAGCGCTCCTCGAGAGCGAGCTGTTCGGCCACGTGAAGGGCGCCTTCACCGGTGCACACGCGAACAAGATGGGGCGCCTCGCGCAAGCCCAGGGCGGCACGCTCTTTCTCGACGAGATCGGTGAGCTCTCGCTGGCCCTGCAAGTGAAGCTCCTTCGCGTCCTTCAGCTTCACGAATATTCGGCTGTCGGCGACACGCGCACGGTCCGCGCCGACGTCCGCGTGGTGGCGGCGACGAACGTCGACCTCGAAGAGGCCGTCGGCAACGGGTCGTTTCGCGAGGACCTCTACTACCGCCTCAACGTGATCCACTTGCACGTTCCAGCCCTTCGCGATCGCAAGGTCGACATCGCCGTGCTCGCCGAGTACTTCCTCGAGGACACGGCGCAGCGGGTGAACCGCCCAGGCATGGCGCTCTCGCCCGAGGCGCTCCAGCTCCTCTTGGAGTGGAACTGGCCGGGCAACGTACGCGAGCTGCAAAACACCATCGAGCGCATCTGCATCTTGAGCCAGTCGAGGACCATCGGTCCGAACGAGCTGCCGGCTCGCATGCGCGGCCTCCAATCCGGCAAAAACTACACCACCGAGCTGCCCGACGCGGGTCTCGAGCTGCGCGCTGCCGTCGAAGCGTTCGAGAACAACCTCATCCGCCAAGCGCTCGAGCGCACCGGGTGGAACAAGAATCAAGCCGCGCGCTTGCTCGGTCTGAACCGCACGACGCTCGTCGAAATGCTGAAGCGCAAGCGTCTCAGCACCCGCGCTGCCTAATAAGGCACAATCCCGTCAACGCCCTGGCAGGCGACACGAGCCCCTTTGACGACCCCGCTGTCCACACGCGGGCACGATCTGGGGGGAGCGCCCTGCCTAGGATCTCAGTCGTCGCCAAGGCCGCCAAGGCCGCCAAGGGGGTTTGGGGGGCTGTCGTGGATGACTGAGGCGTTGAGAGGGATTGTCGGGTGATCGCAAAATGAGCTTATTTTGCTGATCGGGACGCCTACGCGATCTGTCGTCGTAGCGACGCGCCAACCAAATCCCCTTGGCGGCCTTGGCGATCTTGGCGCCCTTGGCGAGGACCGGATTCACCTCCAGACGCCCGCAGTCCAGGCCGTTATATCGTGGGGGGTTGGCCCGTGAATTGCGATAGATGATCTTACCGAGGTCGAACTTGATCAGCCTTTCTCGTCTCAACGGCAGTGTGGTGGCCATCAACCCCGATCTCATTACGTGGATCGACGTGACGCCCGATACGACCATCTCGCTCCTCGGGGGCGACAAGATCATCGTCCGCGAAGCGCTCGACGAGGTGATCGATCGCATCGTTGGCTTTCGCCGCGCCGTGGGAACGGGCGCCCGGTCCGTCAATGAGGGCACGCTCCAGTATTTGAGCGATCATCCGGGCTACACCGCGTCGCAGCGGCCAAACTCGCGCCCAGTCACCCGTAGCTCTCATCCACCCAAGTTGCCCGGAGATGGGACTTAGAGGAATACGATGGACCTAGGAACGCTCATCGGCCTCGCCGTCGCTCTCGGCATGATCCTCGGCGGCAACCTCATCGAGGGCGGTAAAATCGCGCAAATCGCCCAGCCCACCGCCGCCATGATCGTCATCGGCGGCACGGTCGGCGCGGTCATGATCCAATTTCCGCTCAAGACCTTCGTCCGCGCGGTCAAAAGCATCGGCTCGGTGTTCCAAGAGAAATCGAGCCACTCCACCAAGCTCGTCGACGAGATCGTCGGGTACGCGACCACGGCGCGAAAAGACGGCATCGTCGCGCTCGAGAGCGTCGTTCAATCGGCGTCCGATCCATTTTTGGGCAAAGCCCTCATGATGGCCGTCGACGGCGCCGATTCTGCGGCGATGCGCGACATGCTGGAGACGTCGATAGGCCACGTCGAAGAAGAAGGCGAAGACGTCGCCAAGGTGTTCGAAGCGATGGGCGGCTACGCTCCCACCGTCGGCATCATCGGCGCCGTGCTCGGCCTCATCCAAGTCATGAGCCACCTCTCCGACATCGAGAAGGTCGGAGAGGGCATCGCGACGGCCTTCGTCGCCACGATCTACGGCGTTGCTTTCGCCAATATCTTCGCGCTCCCGATCGCCGGCAAGCTCAAGATGCGCAACCGAGAGGCGGTCGCCGTCAAGCTCACGATGCTCGAAGGCGCGCTGGCCATTCAAGAGGGTATGAACCCCAAACTCGTACGCGAACGCCTCTCCACGCTGTCGCATGACGACGGCCACAAGGGTGGCAAGGAAGCCGAGGGCGGCCGGCGCGAGGCCGCATAAGCACGTCGGATCATGGCGCGCAAGAAGAAACACGAAGAGCACGTCAATCACGAGCGCTGGCTCGTGAGCTACGCCGACTTCATTACGCTGCTGTTTGCGTTCTTCGTCGTCATGTTCGCCGTCTCCCAAGTCGACTCCAAGAAGGTCGGCCGCTTCACCCAGTCGTTCAACGACGCGCTCGAATGGCAGGTCATGCAGCAGTCGGGCGGCTCGAGCGGCGGCAAGCAGAGCGGGATGGCCGCCATCCCCTCGCAAGGCAAGCCCATCGTGCCCAAAGGCAAGGGCGACTCCTTCGACTTCGACGACGAGAAAGAATCGATCAAGCGTGGCCTCCTGCACCGGCTCGGATCGGCCCCCATCTTGGCGGGCCTCAAAGTGCTCGAGGTGCGCGGCGAGCTCATTCTGCGCCTTCCCGAGAAGCTCATCTTCGATCGCGGCGAAGCCATCGTAAGGCCCGAAGGCCAGGTCGCGCTCGAAGCCATCGCCGAAGAGCTCGGGCCGCGCCCCGTGCGCATGCGCATCGAGGGCCACACCGACTCCACGCCGATTCACACGGCGCGCTTTCCCTCGAATTGGCAGCTCTCCATGGCGCGCGCGATGGCCGTCGTCGCCTTCCTGCTCGAAAACGGGCGCGTCGAGGCGCCGAGGCTCGCCGCGGCTGGGTACGGCGAATACCACCCCATCGAGCCGAACGAGACGGCCGAGGGCAGGACCCAAAACCGCCGCGTCGATCTCATCGTCGTCGCCGATTTCGACCGCCCGCGAGGTCGCGCGGAAGACGACAGCGCCAAGACCCAACCGGCGAAAGACGGCGCGAAGACGAGCGAAACGACGGACGACGCGAGCGACAAGCTCGGCGAGCTCGCCAAACATGGCGCCAAGAGCGAAGGGCGAAGGGCCGATTGGAAGCACGACGATGTCGAGTTGCCCAAGGCCAAGAGCCGCGACGGCAAGACCGACGAGCGACCCGAAGGTACGAGCCACGCGAAGCACGGCGAGCACGCAGAGCCAACGCGATGACGCGGCTCCGCGTCATTCTGGCGACGGTCATCGCCCTGCTCACCGTCACGCACAACGCGTCTGCGCAGCGCCTCATGTCGGGCGGGGGCATCGGCCTCGGCACCGGGCTCGAGCGCAGCGACGACCTGCAAGACAAGCTGTTTCGGCGAGCCCGAACGCGAATCGTGGTGCCGTTCGACTTTCGCATCGACGAAGACATGAGCCAGGGCATCGGCGTCGTCGCGCTCTTCGAAGTCGAGCCGCACGTGAGCCTCGGCGCAGAGCTCCGGTACATGCGTTGGCTCGGGCGTTCGTTCGTGGGTTTCGCCGGGGTGACGAGCGTGATCGCGCCCCGATCGCTCCTCGGCGTGGACGTCGGCGCCGACATCTACATTCCCTTCGGAAAGTCCGGTGTGAGCCTCTTCATCGAGCCGAGCCTCGCCGCCTTGCCGCTCGGCAGCGATCTCCCCCAAGATCGCGTCCTCCTGTGGCTGCTACTGTCGGCGGGAATTCATGCGAATTTCTAGTCGGCTCTTCATCGCCTTCGCCGCGACGGGGGCGGCCGGCGCGACGGCCTGGTTTTCGGCATGCGCGCCCTACGGCTCGAGTTGCCTGCGAAATTCCGACTGCGGCACGGGCGAGATCTGCCTCGCGGCCGCGTGTCAGATCGATCCGAGCGCGCTCGCTTCCATGGACGCCGCGATCGAGTCCGACGCGGCCAGCGCGCTCGAGGCCGCCAGCCTCACCGACGCATCCGTCAAATCCGAAGCCACGCCGACAATCCCCACCGATTCCGCGACCGACACTGCCGACACCGGCGACGTCGACGATTCGACCGAAGCGAGCGATGCCACCGACGCGAGGGACGGCTCGACCACGACTGACGCGAGCGAGGACGTCGTGGGCGACCGTGGCGACGCAGGGGACGGCGAGTAGCGGTGGGGGGCGATTTTCCGGTCGCGACCAAGCCACCAAGCCGCCAAGGGGGCTTGGGTGGGGCGGCGCGTCGTCACAAGGGAACGTCGCGACACACTCATCAGCGACCGTCAGCAACGCCGAGCCACCAACAAAATCTTGGCGGCTTGGTGTCCTCCCTCTGCCCTCGTCAAAGCATCGCCGAGGGTGGCACCCCTCGTGCATTGCATCGAAGCACGTAGGAGGCTCACGATGTTTCGTTCGCTCCATATCGCCGCAACGGGAATGGCGGCCCAAGAAGCGCAGCTCGATTCGATTTCCCAGAACCTCGCGAACGTGAACACCGTTGGCTACAAGAAGGTCCGCGCCGACTTCGAGGATCTGCTCTACCAAACGCTACGAGCGCCTGGCGCGCCCACGAGCGGCACCACCAACTCGCCGACCGGCCTCCAAGTCGGCAGCGGCGCACGCATCGTCGCCAATACGCGCATGCACACGCAGGGCACCTTGCAGCAAACGGGCAACCCGCTCGACATCGCCATCGAAGGAAACGGGTTCTTCGTCATCCAGCAGCCCGATGGCACGCCCGCTTACACCCGCGCCGGCAACCTGAAGACCGATGGGCAGGGCCGCATCGTCAACTCCGACGGCTATCCGCTGGAGCCCCCCATCTCGGTTCCGGCCGACGCGACGAGCCTCAGCATCGGCGCCGATGGAACCGTGAGCGTTACCATGAAGGGGCAGACGAACTCGGTGCAGCTCGGGCAACTCGAGCTGGCGACCTTCGTGAATCCCACCGGCCTCGCTTCGGCGGGACACAACCTCTACACGTCGACCACATCGAGCGGCGATCCCCAAATCGGCAAGGCCGGCACCGAGGGACGGGGAACGCTCCTTCAAGGCAGCATCGAGCACGCCAACGTCGAAGTGGTCGAAGAGATGATTGGTCTCATCGCTGCACAGCGAAACTACGAGGTCAACTCGAAAGTCGTGAGCGCCGCCGACGAGATGCTCCGCAACGCCACGCAGATGCGATGATCGCGCCCCGCACGGCCTGGTTTCTCGCGCTTCTCTTGCCGCTCACGGCCGACGCCGAGGGAGCGCGCACGATCCAACGCTCACGCATCCTCGTCAAAGACGTCGTCCAAGCAGCGCCCGAGGGGATCGCCGACGTCGATCTAGGACCGGCGCCGCCGCCGGGAGGCAGTCGCCTCGTCTCGCGCACGGAAGTGGAATCGCACC
Organism: Polyangiaceae bacterium; assembly: GCA_035275365.1. Lineage (GTDB taxonomy): Bacteria > Myxococcota_A > Polyangia > Polyangiales > Polyangiaceae > DASWDH01. The sequence continues at coordinate 9,213 of DATEMX010000476.1, forward strand.
TGCGCGAGCGCGGCATCGAGACCGCCAAGCTCGTCATTCCCGCTTCGGTCCGTATCGCCACCGCCGCGCGTCGCATCGCGCCAGGTGAGCTCGGCGAGCTCGCCAAGCCCGCCATCGAGCAAAAGCTGCCGCGCGGCGTGACGCTGACCAAAGCAGAACCCACGTTCGAAGTGGTCGTGCCGCTGAGCGCCGTCGTACGAGGCGCCGAAATCCCCAGGCCTCCGCGGCAAAAAGGGTCGTTCCGGTCGACGGCGACCATCGAGCTCGCCGCCGACGGCGAGGTGGTGGCGCGCGTGCCCGTGCCGATCGTGCTGGAGATCAGCGAAGACGCCGCGCGGCCCGACGTCGCGCGGGGCTCATCGGTGGGCCTCGTCATCGAGCGACGTCTGCTGCGCATCTCGACCCAAGGGTCGGCGCTCGCCGACGCCAATGTCGGCGACACGCTGAGCGCGATCGTCGTGGCCACGGGCCGCGTGGTAAAAGCCCGCCTCACCTCGCCCGACGAAGCCCAGGTGCTCGAGTAATGGCGAAGCTCGCTCTTCTCGCCCTGCTCGCTTTCTCTGCCGCTTCCTGCGGCCCGCCGCACGTCGCGCCCTTCACGCCGCGAGCGCGCAAATACGCGCCGGGCGAATACGCCGTCAGCAAGGCCGACGCGAAGCCCACCACCGGCTCGCTCTACACGGAAGCGATGCCCGGCTACCTCGAAGACACGCGCGCGCTTCGCGTGGGCGACGTGGTCGTCGTTCGCATCGACGAACAGGCAAACGCCGAAGGCAACGCCACGACGACGCTCAATAAGAGCACCAACCGCGAAATGGGCGTCGAAGCCTTGCTCGGCTTGGTCCCCGCGCTCAAGAAGGCCCACCCGGACATCGATCCCGCGCGCCTCATGGCGCTCGCGTCGAGCTCCGACTTCGCGGGCGACGGGCAAACGCGGCGCAAAGGAACCCTCACAGGCAACATCGCCGTGCGCGTGGCGCAGCAGATGCCCAACGGCGATCTCTTCGTCGAAGGGACCAAGGTGGTCATGATTAACCATGAGGAGATCCACCTCTATCTCTCGGGTCTGGTGCGCCGTGCCGACATCGCCGGCGACAACTCCGTGCCTTCCTCGCGCATCGCCGACGCGCAGGTCGAGTTCACCGGACGCGGCGACGTCGCCGATCAGGTCGACCGCGGTTGGCTCACCAAAGTGCTCGACTTCATCAACCCGTTTTGAAAACCATGCCCAAAGTCTTATGCCGGCTCGTCCTCGCTCTCACCCTCGCCGCGGCGACGCTCGCGCCGCCGGCAAAGGCCGACCACCTGCGCGACCTCTGCGACGTCGTGGGCGCCCGCGACAACCAGCTCATCGGCTACGGCGTGGTCACCGGTCTGCAGCAAACCGGCGACGACATCTCGGTGCCGTTCGCGGCCCAATCGCTGCTCGCGTTGATGCGCCGGCTCGGCGTGCAGGTCGACACGGGACAGCTTCGCTTGCGCAACGTGGCTGCCGTCGTCATCACCGCCTCGATTCCGCCCTTCGCGAGGCCCGGCGCGCACCTCGACGTCACGGTGTCGTCGATTGGCAACGCGCGCTCGCTCTCGGGTGGCGTGCTCGTGCAGAGTCCGCTCCACGGCGCCGATCTCCACGTCTATGCCGTGGCCCAAGGCCCACTCGTGCTCGGCGGGTTCGAGGCCAAGGGAAGCTCGGGTAGCTCGGTGCGCACGAACATCACGACGACGGCGCGCATCCCCGCCGGCGCGCTCGTCGAGCGCGAGATCCCCATGCCCTACGCGAAAGACGACGTCATTACTTTGGCGCTGCGCCAGGGCGATTTTGTCACCACACAGCGCATCGTCGAAGCCGTGAACAAAGAACTCGGCAACGGAGCGGCCAGCGCGCTCGACGGCGGCGCCGTCCGCGTGAAGGCGCCCGGGTCACTCGCCGGCAAGCCCGTCGAGCTTCTCGCGAAGATCGGCGACATCGATGTAGAGCCGTCCAATCCCGCGCGCGTCATCGTCAACGAGCGCACGGGGACCATCGTGGCCGGCGGCAACGTACGCCTCTCGCCCGTTGCCATCGCGCAGGGCGGGCTCACCATCGTCATCAAAGAGACGCCGACCGTTTCGCAGCCCAACGCGGCGCCGTTCGGGCGAGGTGGAGGAACCACGGTCGTCACCCCGCGTACCGAGATCATCCCGCAGGAAACCATTCCTCAACCTTCACTCACCTACGTCGAAGGAGCGGCCACGCTCGCCGACGTGACCCGTTCGCTCGCGGCGCTCGGCCTCGGCCCTCGCGAGCTCGCCAGCATCTTGCAAGCGCTTCGTTCGGCCGGCGCCCTCCACGCCGAGATCGTGATGCAATGAGAATCCCCGAAAAAGGCGCCGGGCTGTCGATCGGCCTAGCCCAAGCGAAGAACCTCGACCCCGCCAGCGCGAACGCGAATGCCCACCCGAGCGCCGAGACGGTCAAAGCGGCGCGCGAGTTCGAGCAGATCTTTCTCCGCAAGATGCTCTCGTCGCTGGAGAAAACCGGACGAGCCAACAAGGACGGCGGCTCGTTGACCTCGGGCGGCGATGTCTACTCCTCGATGGTCGTCGGCGCGTTGGCCGACGCCGTTTCGGCGGCGGGGGGCATCGGCTTGGCCGACCTCATCGTGCGTGCGACCCTCGTTCCCGAAAAACCCCCGCCCGCCCCTGCCGCCGACGAGGTGAGGGCGCGCCCAAGCGGAGCGAACGACGGCCAAGGGGCTCGAGCCGCGCCGGAGGTAAAGGCGGGTGGGGCCGCGCCGTTGTCCAAAGATGCCGAGTAGTTGAGAGAATGTTTTAAGGTTTCCGGGCGAGGACCGTAACGGTTCGCATGGGGAGCAATCCTCGAGTTCCGCAACAAGGGTTTTGGTTTTACATGGCTCACGAAACGCAAAAAAAAGAGCGAGAGGGGTACCGCTTCGGCGGGTCGCCCTCGCTGGCGCGCACCGTGCAGGCATGCCCTGATCGGAGGATGTCATGAAGGTGCGTAGTCCCGCGTTGGAAGCCTATTCACGAGCGGCCCTCGGGCCGGTGAATGGTCCGCCTCCCTCCGCAGCGCCCGCCGCCTCTTCTTCAGACGTCGGATCGAGCGAAGCCGCACATGTCACCGTCTCGGCGGAAGCGCGCGCCCTCGCCACGCAGCATCAGGGCGTGAACCAGCAAAAGGTCCAAGCCCTGAAGAATCAGATCGCGGATGGCGAATATCAGGTCAACCCGCAGATGTTGGCCGTGCGTTTGCTAGAAGCTCTAGGGTAGCTCCGCCATCGGCCTTGACGTCGCAAGGGCGCTTTGCGCTCGGACTGTCCAAGGGGTTCGTGCGGAGCTCGGGAGCCGCACGCCATGACCCTGCAAGCAACGATTGAAGAGCTCGACCAAACGCTCGACGCCATCGAAAAGGTTCTGAAAGAGGAGTTTGCCGCGCTCTCGGTCCTCGATCCTGCGGGTATCGAAGCGGCCGCTTCCAAAAAGACCGCGCTCGACGAAAAACTCCGCGCCTTCGCGGGCCGTCTGCCCGATGCGCCGCAAATACGCGCGTCGCTCAAGCGCCTCCAATCGGCGGCGCAGGCGAACCAAGCGCTCCTCATTCATGCGCGCTCGTGCCTCAAAGGGGCCATCGAAGTCGCGAGCGGCGGCGCGGCCGAGTCGATTTCATACGCGCGGCCCTTGTCCGAACACGCGCCTGTCCGTAT
>DATEMX010000477.1:0-3135 GCA_035275365.1 Polyangiaceae bacterium
TCGACACCGAGCGCAATCAAATCAAGCATTCGCTCGCGGCGCTCGAGGGCGACGAGACGAGAGAAGCCGAAATCGCCCTCATCGAGCACGAACGGCTCGAGCAGCTTCGCGCCGAAGAGCGCCGCGCCGAGGGGGTGCTCACCGAGCTCGGCCAACGTTCGTCGCGCGCGGCGTCGCAGGTCGCAGCAGCGAAAGCGAAGCTTGCCGGCCTCGAGCGGAGGACCGAGGAGATGACCGCACGTCAGCTCAAGCTCACGACCGAGCTCGAGGGTTTGGCGGAGACGCACGAGGAGCTCGAACGCCATCGGGCCGAGCACTCGGGCCAGGTCGCCGAACTGAAAGACGCTCGCGAGGCTGCCCAAGAGCGCCGCAGCGAGCTCGAGCGACGGCTCGTTGCCTTGAAGCAAGCGCTGCTCGAGAGCGAGCACGCTCTCGACGCCGAGCGCGCCTCGTTGGCGCAGCAGCGCGGGCGCCTCCGGGCGCTCGAGGAGATGCGCGAGCGGCTCGAAGGCGTTGGCGACGGCGTCAAAAGCCTGTTGAGCACCGGCGATCCGACGCTGCTCGGGCTCGTGGTCGATCGCATCGAGGCCCCCCCCGAGCTCAGCGTCTCCCTCGCGTCGCTGCTCGGTGGGTTGCTCGAATGCGTCGTCGTCTCCGACATCGAAGAGGCGGCGGTGCTCCTCCAAGAGCTCGCCGATCAAAAACAAGGTCGCGCTACGATCATCTCGTCGTCGCCGAAGCGCGTAGCCGGCAAGAGCTCGCGCCCGCTGGCCGGCCCGGGCGTCATCGGTCCGCTTCTCGATCGGCTCACCTTCGCGCCCGCAGACGAGGCGCTCGTGGCCGCACTCGTGGGCGACGCCGTGCTCGTCGAAAACACGTCTTTCGCCTTGTCGCTCGCTCCTTTCGCGGAAGGCCGAACGCTCGTCTCCCTCGACGGGACGATCGTCCACGCCGACGGTCGCGTGAGCGGCGGATCGAGCGACGCGGTCGCCTCGGGGCTCGTCGACGAGCAGCGAGAGATGCGCGATCTGCGTGAGTTGTGCGCGGGGCTCCTCGTCAAGGTCGAAGAGCAGATCGCGCGGCACCAAGGTCTGCGCGACGAAATGAACGGCATCGGCGGCGCGCTCGACGAAGCCCGCCAAACCTTCCACGAAGCCGAAATCGCGCTCGTCTCCGCCGAAAAGGACGAGAAGCGAACCGCCGAGAAGATCGGCAGTGTCGAGCAACGGCTCGCCACGGTAACGTCCGAGCTCGAAGACATCGGCCAGAAGCTCGCCGACGGGGGACACGAGCAGGCCCAGGCCGAGAGCACGCTCAAAGAAGGCGAAGCGACCTTGCGCGAAGCCGAGGCGGAGGCCGAAGGCGCGATGGCCACCGCGGCCACGTGGCGCGAGCAGGCGGCCGCGCAGCTCTCGGTCGTCACCGACAAGAAGATTCGCCTGGCACGCGTGCGCGAACAGGTGGAGTCGATTCGCGGCACGGTCCTTCGGCTCGGCCGCTCCTACGAAGAGCTCATGTCGCGCGTCTCACGCCTCGAAAAAGAGCTCGACGAGATCTCCGTGCAGACGGGAGAAACCAGCGGGCTCGAGGTTCACACCAAAGAGGCCCTCACCGAGGCGGCGGTCGCCGCGGAGGAGGCCGAATCGGTTCTCGTCGAAGCGCGGCGCATCTTCGACGAGGCTCGCACCGCTCTCGGCGAGCGCGAAGCAGGGCTGAAGGGCCTGCGGACGGCCCAGAGCGAGGCCGCCGAAAAGCTCGCCGCCGAGGAACGCACCCTCGAGCGTCTCGTCATCAACCGGGAGCACCTCCTCGGCGCCATCGCCGAAAAATTTCGCGGACTCGATCTCATGCGTGTCGTCGGTGACTACCACTTGCTCCCCACGCCGGATCAAGAACACGCCGACAGGACCTCGGAGCTCACGCACCTCATCGATCGCATGGGGCCCGTCAACCTCGATGCGACCCGCGAACACGCCGAGGAAAAAGAGCGCTTGGTGTTCTACACCGAGCAAAAGGCCGACCTCGAAAAGGCCTTGGATGATCTGCGTCGCGCGATCGCTCAGATGAATCGCGAGTCGAAGCGCCTGTTCCGCGAAACCTACGATTCGATCAACGAGCGTTTCAAGGTCCTCTTTCCCAAGCTTTTCAATGGCGGTCGCGCCGAGCTACACCTCACGAATCCCGAGGATCTCCTGGAAACCGGCGTCGAAATCGTCGCGCAACCGCCCGGCAAAAAACTCGGCAACATCGAGCTGATGAGCGGCGGCGAGAAAGCGCTCACGGCGGTGTCGCTGATCTTCGCGATCTTCCAGCACAAGCCGTCTCCCTTCTGCATCCTCGACGAGGTCGACGCACCGCTCGACGAGGCCAATGTCACTCGTTACAATGAGATGATCCGTGAGATGACCGACCGCTCACAGTTCATCCTCATCACCCACATCAAGCGGACGATGCAATCGGTCGACGTTCTCTATGGCGTGACCATGCAAGAGGCGGGAATTTCAAGGCTCGTCAGCGTGAAAGTCAACGAATCGGCCCAACGTCGGAGTGCTTTGCCGAGCTCCGAGACGGGAGCCGAGCAAGTGCAAGTGGCGTGAATCTCATTCTGGGCGTACCTTTGGGCCACGGTTCGCCTGAAGAGGTGGTCCGGTTCCACCCGTGATACGGCCTCTTCGTTCCCGGGAGAACTCGCAGTGAATCATTTGGTGACTCGGGAGCGTTGGCATGGGAACTCGCGTTTACGTCGGAAATCTTTCGTATCACACGGACGAATCTTCGCTTCGTCAGGCATGCGCCGCCGGTGGGCGCGAAGTGGTTAGCGTCAGCATTGTGACTGATCGCATGACCGGACAGCCGCGCGGGTTCGCCTTCGTCGAGTTCGCCAGCGACAAGGACGCTCAGGCGGCCATCGCCGAGCTGCACGGCAAGCCGCTCGACGGGCGAACGCTCGCCGTCAACGAAGCCCGTGAACGCGAGCCGCGAGGCGGCGGTGGTGGTGGCGGCGGCTTCGGAGGTGGTGGAGGCGGTGGCGGCCGTGGTGGTGGCGGCGGCGGTGGCGGCCGTGGTGGTGGCGATCGCGGGCGCGACCGCGGTGGTCGCGGCGGTCGCGGCGACCGCTAATCAGCGAAAGTCGCG
>DATEMX010000478.1:0-5226 GCA_035275365.1 Polyangiaceae bacterium
TCGGCGGGCACTCCGGCCCGGGTGGCTATTTCTCGCGCGTCCATCGCCTCGCCCGCCGCGTCGGCCAAGACCTTCATCACCTTGCCCTTCAGCGCGATGATGTTTTGCGCAGCCTTCTTGCCGGCCTCGACGCCGGGTTGATGGTACGCGTTGATGCCCACGAGCGACGCGTAGAAGCCGACGGCCCGCTCGTAGATGGCGATGAGCGCGCCGACCGAACGCGGCGAGACCTCGTCGAGCGTCAGCGTGATCGAGTCACGACCATTTTCGTAGAGGGCTTGCCGCGTCCCCAGCAAAAAACCCTCGAGGTAGTCACCCGAAGTGATCCCCGGCTCGACCTCGAGCGAATGCCCCTTGCGATCGGAGAGCACGCGAATGAACGTAACAAAGAAGTCGTTGGTGCCGTCGCGGAGCTGCTGCACGTAGGCGTGCTGATCGGTCGACCCCTTGTTGCCGTAGACGACGAGCCCTTGGTTGACGACGCGGCCGCTCAGATCGCGCTCTTTGCCGATCGACTCCATTACGAGTTGCTGCAGGTATCGGCTGAACAATTCGAGCCGATCTTTGTAGGGCAAAACGACCATCGCCTTGGTCCCTCTGCCCTCGCCCGCGAAGTACCACATGAGCGCCAAGAGCGCGGCGGGGTTCTCGCTCACGACGTGTTGGCGTGTGACGGCATCGGCGTCGCTCGCGCCCGCCAACATCGCCTGGACGTCGATGCCCTGCAGCGCGGCGGGCAGAAGGCCCACCGCCGACAGCTCCGAGGTGCGACCGCCGACCCAATCCCACATGGGAAACGTCGTGATGAAGCCGTCGCGCTTGGCCGTTCGATCGAGCTCGCTGTCATCACCCGTTACGGCCACGGCATGCTCGGCAAACGAGAGGCCGGCCCGCTCGTACGCAGCCTTGACCTCGAGCATGCCGTTGCGCGTCTCTTTGGTCCCTCCCGATTTCGAGATGACGACGGTGAGGGTCTTCGCGAGGCCATCGCCGATGGCAGCGATCACCCGATCCATGCCGTCGGGATCGGTGTTGTCGAAGAAGTAAGGCCGCATGCGGTCGGCGCCCCCGCCGAGCGCCGACGCCACGAACTCGGGGCCGAGCGCCGATCCCCCGATGCCAACCACCAAAAGATTCTCGAATCGTGGCGTCTTTTCGGGACGGACCACGCCTTGGTGGACGTCGCTCGCGAACTGGACGACCCGCGCGACGGCGGCGGTGATGGCGGTGCGAATATCGGGCGAGGGAGCCATGTCGGGCGCGCGAAGCCAGTAGTGGCCGACCATGCGCTTCTCGTCGGGATTGGCGACGGCTCCCTTCTCGAGCTCGGTCATCGCCTGGAAGGCGGCCAGCATGGGCTCTCGCATGCGATCCCAGAATGCGTCGTCGAACCGCATGCGGCTCACGTCGATCGAGAGGCCGATCGAAGGGCACACGGTCAGGTACTTCTCGTAGCGGCTCCAAAGTGAGGTGAGGTCGTCCATCGTGAACTCCGTGCCGGTGCCATCTCACAAATCCGAGAAAGCACCAAGCCAAGAACTGCCGCCGCCCCCGCAAAAGGGGCTATCATCCGAGGATGCCGGACACCACCGAACTCCTCGCGGAAATCGAGTCCGCGCTCAAGACGGTGCAGCGTGTGCTCGACGCTCTGACGAGCCGCGGCGACGACCAGGCGGCTTTCGACCTCGCGCGCGCGCAGTATTCGGCGAGCCTTCGTACGTCGTGGCCCGGCAGCCTCTCCTCGTTGATCCGGCCGCTCTCCGACGTCGCCGGCAATGCGTCCCTCAAGCTCGACGCGTCCGAGCGAAGCGATCTCGAGCGCGCCATCGCCTCCCTGCGCCGCATCCTCAACGTGTAGCGGAGGCGAAGCGGGAGCCTACTCGGGTGGACGCGAGTTGGCGCGAGGTCGATGACTCTCTCGCCGCGGCAGAGCGACGTTGCAGCGACCGATGAGCGGCACGTGATCGGACAGGCCATGGAACGTCGTCGCGCGATCACCGAACGCGTGCGTTCCGTCGAAATCGACCCATTTCATGGCCGGCCCGGCGAAGATGTGGTCGAGGTGCATCCGCAGATTCATGAAGCCCGCGGTAGGCCAAGCGATGAGCTCGCGCTCGCTCATGCGATAGAGCTCGGCGAACGGATCGGCGTAGCCCTTCTGTGAAAGGAGAAGCTGGTAGACCGGCGAGCCCGGGAGGGAATTGAAGTCGCCGGCGATGAAGAACCGATCGCTCTTGCGCTCGGCCTCGACGAAGCGAATGAGATTCTTGGCTTCCTCGAGCTGGTTTTTACCGTAGCCCATCCGCGCGGGGCGCGTCCAAAAGGCCTTCGAGAAGGTCGTGGGGAGGCTCAGATGCGTGTTGAAGACGTCGACGACGTGCCCCGAGCGATCTTTGAACCGAATGTGCGCGCAGATGCGGGTCTGCTTCAGCTTTCGCACGAGGTGAATTTTGCGATGCGTGATGTCGGCGGGCACCTCGGTGTTGTGATGATGTACCTCGAAATCGCGATGCGTGAGGATGGCCAGCCCGGTCGTGTAGATCTGGGTCTTCGGCCCGAGCTGGTAGGCGTGCGCCGGGAAATAGTAGGCGTCATAGGTGTCGTGTCGGCCGGCGGCCTTCAGCGCTTCGCCGAGCATGACCATCAATCGCGTCAGCTGCGTCTCCCCCGCCTGCGTGCGAGGATGCGCCACCGTCGAACGAATCGAGTCGGTCTCGACCTCCTGCAGGCAAACGATATCGGGCAGCGGATCGAGCGAGGCGACAGCCGCGGCGATGCGCTTCATGGCGCTGCGCGTGCTCGCGATGCCCCGCGTTCCGTGGCCGAAGTACCGCACGTTGTACGACAGAATGCGTAGGGGCGGCACCGCCCGTAGGTTTGATCCCGAAGGCCTCGTCCGTCAAACGTTTCGGCAAATCGCCGAGCGCCGAGAGTCCATAGGTATTTCGCCGAGACCGTGCATCGACATGGGGTGCTATCCTGACCCCTCACGATGAACGACGACGACGACCTGTACGGCCGGCACCAGACCCTCGCGGCACTCGTAAGCGTGCTCTTGCACGACCTCAGAAATCCCCTCCATAGCGCGACCCTCCTCGTCGAAGCGATGGGCTCGCGCACGATGGATTTCGAGACGATGCGGGGCAAGCTGCGAACCCAATTCACCAAGCTCGAGGCCCTCATCTCCGAAGCGACCGGCTCGGCGAGAGATCTCACGATACGGCCGCGCATCGAGGAGGTCTCCGTGGCAACCCTCCTCCGAAAGGTCGAGGCCGCAAGGCCTCTGCCCCGCGCGCTCGGCCAAGCGATCGTCGCGGTCGACCCGGCGCTCGTTCTTCGAGCGATTTCCGAGCTCGTAGAGAGCCTCGCCGAGCTTTCCGCTCAATCCAACCCGGGAGCCGAGGCGGCAGCCGAGATCACCGTAGCGGCCGAGCAACCGGACCCCGACAGTGTTCGCATCCACGTGAGCGTTCCGGGTATGCGACTCGACGAAGCATTGCAGAAGGCGCCGTTCACCATCGCGGCGGGTGGCATGCGGCTCGCCATCGCTCGCGCGCTCGCGCAGAACGCAGGAGCCTCGCTCCGCTTCGACCGCCCCGACGACGGCACGACGCGATTCGCGCTCGTCTTGCGCAGCGCCGCCATCTCGGCGGAAGCGGCCGCGCCTAGCGCCCGCGCGTGAGCCGGCGAACGCCGTTCGGCCCCGCGACGATCACGACGTCGGCCCGCCCCACGAAGAGCCCCGTTTCGACCACGCCGGGGACGTCGCGGATGGCGCGGTCGAGAGCGCCGGGATCGGCGATGGGCCCCACGAAGAGATCGTAGATGAAGTTGCCGGAGTCGGTAATGACCGGCTCGGAGGCCCCGTTCGCCGAGGTGCGCTTGCGCTGCTCGGCCCGGCCGATGCGAGCGAGAGCGCGCGCCGTCGCCTTGTCGGCAAAACGGAGCACCTCGACGGGGACGGGCCATTTTTCGCCGAGCAAGGTCGAGAGCTTGCTCTCGTCGACGATGATCACGTTCTTCCGGGTGGCGAAATTGACGATCTTTTCGCGGGTGTGCGCCGCCCCGCCGCCCTTGATCAGGTTGAGGTTGGCGTCGACCTCGTCGGCGCCGTCCACCGTGACGGCGATGTCCCAAGGGCCCTCGTCACCGAGAAGGGGAATCCCGAGGTCGAGCGCCTGCGCCCTGCTGCCCTCGGATGTCGGCACGCCGCGAAACGGGCTGCCCGAGCGGACGAGAGCTCCCACTTCGGCGATGAAGAGCTTCGCCGTCGATCCCGAGCCGAGCCCGACCACGCCCGACGGCGGCAGCTCGGTCAACGCGGCGCGCGCAGCTTCTTTTTTGGCTTCGTCTACCGTCATCGGGAGACGACTATCACCTTGTCCCGCTCAAGTCGCCCCCACCGGCGCAAGGAGGCCTTCCCACATGGCTCCCCACGCCATCGAAGGCGTCGAGCGCGCGAGCCCGAGGCGTCCGAACGCGTCGACCAAGATGATGCCGCCCTGCGCGCCCACGCGGTTCGAAAGCAAATCGATGGCCCTACGCGAGGCCGTCTCGGGATCGAGACCTCGGCGCATGTCGTCGATGGCCGTCTTCGCCAGGCAAGTGCGCAAGATTCCCTCCCCTTGCCCGGTCGACGACGCGCCGCCGGCTTCGTCGTCGGCGAAGGTCCCGGCGCCGATGACAGGCGAGTCGCCGACACGGCCGCTCTTCTTGCCGAGGATGCCGCCGGTGCTCGTGGCAGCGGCGATGCGACCGCTCGGATCTCGCGCGACGGCTCCCACGGTCCCCGTTGGAACCGCGCTGGCGGGCATCGCTCCCTTGCGGAGCTCTTCCCATTTTCGGCGCGCCCGATCGGTCGTCATTGCCTCCGAAGTCGAAGGCTCGAACCCCTGACGGCGCGCGAAGGCTGCGGCTCCCTCGCTCGCGTAGAGCACGTGACGCCCTTCCTCCATCACGGCCCGGGCCACATCGATGGGATTGCGAAACGGGGGCAGCGCGCACACAGCTCCTGCCCGGAGTTGTGTGCCCTCCATGATGCCGGCGTCGAGCTCGATGAGCCCATCTTCGGTGAGGCACGCTCCTGTTCCGGCGTTGAACAGGTGATTGTCCTCGAGCGCGCGCACGGCCGTTTGAACGGCGTCGAGAGCCGACCCGCTCGCGCGCAGGATCTCGGCGCCGGAAAGCGCCGCCCGCCGACACCCCTCGATCCGTTCGGCGTCGCAG
>DATEMX010000479.1:0-2774 GCA_035275365.1 Polyangiaceae bacterium
CACCGTGCGAGCGCTCGCGGTGGCGCAAGACGGCCGCATTCTCGCGAGCGGCGGCGCCGATCGTGCGGTGCATCTTTGGGACACGCAAGATGGCCGATCGATCTCGGCTCCCATCCGGCACAGCGACGCCATCACTTCGATTGCGATTTCGGCCGACGCCCGCAGGCTCATTTACGGCAGCACCGACAAGAGTTTTCGCATCACCGACTCCCGCGGTCTCGGCAACGGCGTGCGCGTCGCGCAACACGACGAAGCCATCGAGCTCGTTGCCCTCTCCGCCGACGACAGCGAGCTCGTTTCGGTCAGCAAAGACTCCGGCGCGCGATCCTGGTCGCTCGCCGCGCTCAAGACCTCGTCGCAACTCGTCGAACGCGGCAACGTGCTTTCCCTAGCGTTCAACCCCAAAACGCGAGACTTGCTGAGCGCGGGCCTCGGACGAAACGGTATTTGCCTCTGGGATCTTCGCTCCGCGAGCTGCACCACGCGCCTTCCGGCGAATGTGGATCGCGTCCGCGCGCTGGCAGTCTCACCCGACGGCGCGATCCTCGCGGTGGCCGGCTCGGGGGGCCAAGTCTTCTTGTGGGACCTGACGCGGCGCATCCCGACCACCGTGCTCGACGGACATCGCGACGAAGTGCGGGCGTTGACTTTTTCGACGGATGGGCGACGGCTCGCGTCAGCCTCCCTGGATCGCACGATTCGCGTCGTCTCGACGAGCGACGCCGCCGGCGTCGCGTCGTTCACCACGCAAGCGCCGGTTCAAGGTCTCTCTTTTATTCCCGGTGCTGCTGAGCTCTTGTCCGGTGATCGCGACGGCGTGCTCGAGATCTGGAACGTCGCGCGCGGCGAGCGCACCGCTCGCTGGAAAGCGCACGACGACTGGATCCTCTGCGTGGCCACTTCTTTCGATGGAAGATGGCTCGCGTCGGCGGGCGGTGATCGGTTCGTCCGAATCTGGAACGCCAAAACGAAGACCCTTGCGTTCGATCTCGTCGGCAGCGAAGGTCGGGTGACCAGCCTCGATTTTTCGGCGGACGGTTCGCTTCTCGCTTCGACTGGTGAAGACAAGGTGGTCCGAATCTGGCAAGTCGAGAGCGGCAAAGAGCTCGCACGCCTCGGCGGTCACGAGGGAACCGTGCGCAGCGTCCGTTTCGCTCCCTCCGCGCCAACGCTCGCCTCCGGAAGTGATGACGGAACGATCCGCCTCTGGGACTTGAGCGGTCTCTATCGCCCCGCTTCGGAGATCATTGCCCGCACCGAGCATCAATTCGGCGTCGAGCTGTCCGGTACGCGCGTGATCTGGAAAGCGCCCTCGCGCTAAAGCCATACGACGAATACATAAATTTGAACTATATGGCAAAATAGTGCATTGAATACCCATGAACCTTTCTCCCCGCCAAGTGGTGGAAGCGTTCCACCTCATCCTGCTGAGGGCCCTTCTTGCCAAGGGCGAAAGCAAGAAGCTGTTCGCCTTGAAAGGCGGATGCAACCTTCGGTTCTTCTTTGGGAGCACGCGCTACTCGGAGGACATGGATATCGACGTCGACACCGTGGCCAAGGGTACGCTGAAGAACAAGGTCGACAAACTCCTGCAATCGCCCCTCGTCCTTGGCCCGCTCAAGGCGCAAGGCATCGAAGTAAACGAGGTTTCGTCACCCAAGCAAACCGAGACGACGCAGCGTTGGAAGGTAGGCTTGCGGGCTCCCAACCTGGCGGTCTCCTTGCGAACGAAGGTTGAATTTTCGCGTCGCGAGGCACTCGGGGATGTCGCGCTCGATGCCGTAGGAATCGAGCTTTTGCGGCCGTACGCGATGTCGCCATTCTTGGCCGCGCATTACTCGGCTTCTCGCGCCGTCGTGCAGAAGATTCACGCGCTCGCCGGTCGAACTGAACCACAAGCGCGCGATGTCTTCGATCTGAACGTCCTTTTCGCCCGAAAAGAGACGGCATCTCTCACCCTGTCGAGGGAGGAGAAACGATGGATACCGAACGCGATCGAGAATTCCTTGAGCATTTCGTTCGACGATTATGTCTCACAGGTGGTGTCGTTTCTCGATCCGGCGCAGCGTGACCTGTTTGCCGAGCAGGGCGCTTGGGACACCATGCAGCGTTCGGTCTTAGAGCGCATCGACGCTTTGCGATGAACGCGCTCGAGGCGATTGCTCGGCTTCGTAAGCTCCGGATCCCGGTCTTCGAGACTTCCGAAGCCGCCGCCGTCCTCGGCTTGTCGACCTCGGCGACGACCAAGGCTTTGTCGAGACTGGCCGACGCGGGAATCATCTCGTCTATTCGGCACGGAGTGTGGTGGCTGGACGGGCCAATCGACCCCTTTCGCCTGTGCGGCTACTTGACGGCTCCCATGCCTTGCTATCTTTCGCTTCAAACGGCGCTCCATCTTCGGGGCATGATCGAACAAATCCCCGAGAGTCACTTTGCGGTCTCACTTGCTCGCACCCAAGATCTCGTGACGACGGTGGGCACTTTCTCCATTCACCACATCGACCCTGCTCTCTTCGGAGGCTTCGACGAGTCATCCGAAGGCGTGTGGCTGGCGACGTCAGAGAAGGCGCTCTTCGATGTCGCGTACCTTTCGGGAGGACGCTCGCGCATGTTCACGAATCTGCCGGAGCTCGAGCTCCCAGACCGGTTTCGTTGGGCCGAGCTCCGGCGCTGGATCGACAAGACGCCATCTGCGCAGCGCCGCACGCTCGTGGTTCGATGGCTCGAGCGTTTGCTCGCCAAGAAAGGCAGGGCGACGAACTTGCCACGCTGGC
>DATEMX010000480.1:0-7100 GCA_035275365.1 Polyangiaceae bacterium
GCACCTTGCCGAACATCTCGCTCGTGGCCGCGAAATAGAAGCGAGTCGCGGGGCTGCGATCTTTGATGGCCGACAGGAGGTGAAGGGTGCCGTTGATGTTCGTGTCGAACGTCGAGAACGCGTCTTCAAAGGAGTAGCTGACGAAGCTCTGAGCGGCGAGGTGGTAGCACTCGCTCGGCTTGATCTTGTCGATGAGCGAATAGATGCTGGCGTAGCTCTCGAGCGAGCCGGCGTGCACCGTGATGCGCGGTAAGATGCCACGCAAGCGCTGGAGGCGATCTTGCGGCGCCTCGAGGGCGACGCGGCGGACCATGCCGTGCACCTCGTAGCCCTGCTCGAGCAAGAACTCCGCGAGATACGAGCCGTCTTGTCCCGTAATTCCTGTGATGAGCGCGCTCTTCTTTTGCGACATTCGGTTCGCCTCAGGCGCGGAACCTACTCCACGCCCATGCTGTTCGGCAAGCCCGGGGCAAAGTTCGAGCCACGAGCGGGTTCGGTCTACCCGCGCGCCAGGCCCGGCGCCATCCATCTGGCGAGCTTGCCGATACCGCGCGCGATGGGCGCGATCAGCAACAACGCCGGATTGACCGTTCGGTAAGCGATGACCTCGGCGCGGAGCCCGTCGATCTGTCGTTGGTAGACATAAGGCACGAACTGGTCGAAGAAATTGGGTGCGAGCGCGAGGATGGGAATCAACGGCTCGTCTTCGCGGCGAACGTAGAAGCGGTTGAGCCCGTCGAATACCGCGAATCGGTAGTCGTGGCGGAGGATGAGATCTTCCCAGCGATCGTGGGTGGGTTCGGTCGTGTTGGGACGCGTGGCCTCGACGAGGATGACCCGCGGCCGAAATCGAGCGAAGTCGGCTCCCTCGAGTACCTCGCGCTCATGGCCTTCGACGTCGATCGACATGAAGTCGATCTGTCGGCCCGCGACGTGCTCGGCGCAGATGTCGGCGAGCGTGGTCAGCCGCGCGTCGATGGTATCGAACTCGAAGCCCTTGGCGCGGTGAATGTCGGCTTCCTCGACGGTGAACGTCGAGAGCCCCGAGGCGTCGCCTCGTGCCGCGTGGAGCTTGAGAGTGCCCTGCTTGTTGCTGCACCCGACGTTGAGGTTGATGTCGCGAGATCGATCCTTCGAGATGAGGCGAAAAGGATGAGGCGCGGGGTCGACATTGATGCCGGTCCACCCGCAGTCGTAGAAGTGCTTGGTGACCGAGTTGTCGACGGGGTGGTTGGCGCCGACGTCGATATAGAACCCCGTGCCTTGTTCGGCGAACGCCCGCTTGAGCCTCACGTCTTCGCCATTTTGAGAATACGAAAGCCAGGTCATGAGATCGCTGACGAGCCCGCTGTGAGACCCCTAGGCACAGTCGTCTAGCATCATCTCTCACCAGCGGCTAGGCTGCCCCAGAGAGATTCGTCGAGAAATGTCGCAAACGAGTGGCCTAGATGCCATTAGCGCGAAGGTCGCGGGCATGTTGACCTCGGTCCGGAGCTTTCGAGCGGTGCTCCGGCTCAAGGCCTTCG
Source organism: Polyangiaceae bacterium (assembly GCA_035275365.1). Taxonomy (GTDB): domain Bacteria; phylum Myxococcota_A; class Polyangia; order Polyangiales; family Polyangiaceae; genus DASWDH01. The sequence goes on from DATEMX010000480.1 coordinate 1,527, forward strand.
ACACCGATACGCCGGAGGGCCGGTCCAAAGAGCGCTATCGCCGCGCCGCGCTCACCACGGGCACGTCGATCGTAGCGCGCGCGCTCGGCATCTTCACGGGCCTGGCCTGGATTCGGCTGTCGATCTCGTTCCTGGGCAAGGAGCGCTACGGCTTGTGGATGGCCGTGGGATCCATCGTCAATTGGGCCAACCTCGCCGACCTCGGCCTCGCCCGTGGCATGCAGAATCACCTGAGCCACGCTAACGGCACCGACGATCGCGATCTCGCGGCTCGCTACGTGTCCACCGGGCTCTCGACCTTGACCGTCGTCGCCGGAACGCTCGCGCTCTTGTTTCTGCCTGTTCTTTTCCTCGTGCCATGGACGGCGGTCCTCAACGTCGAAAACCCGGCGTTGGTCCAAGAAACGAGGGCCGTCGTGGGCGCCGTCGTCGCCTGCTTCTTGCTGCAGTTTCCGCTGTCGCTCGTGCCCACCATCTATGCGGCGTATCAACGTGGCTACATCGCGGCCGTCTTCGAGATCGCGGGGAGCGTCGTCTCGCTCGTCACGCTGGTGGCCGTGACGAAGAGCGAGCTTTCGCTCCCGTGGCTCATCGTCGCCACGAGCGGCGTCGCCACCGCCATGACGGTCGTCAACTTCGGCTATGCGATCCACAACATGCCGTGGTTGCGTCCGCGGCTCAGCTTGGTTTCGCGCGCCACGCTGCGCGCCCTGGCTAGCACCTCGCTCGCGCTCTTTGTTTTCCAAATCGGCGCGCTTCTCGTGAACGAGACGCAGAGCCTCATCATCGCGCAGCGCCTGGGGCTCCCGCGCGTAGCCGAGTGGGCGGTGTTCATGCGGGTGCACCTCTTGCCCGCCATTTTCTTGCAGCTCATCGACGCGCCGCTCATCCCGGCGTTTCGCGAGGCCTACGTGCGCGGCGAGCACGAGTGGCTGCGGAAGGCGTTTTGGCGCATCACCCGGATTAAGATGGCTGTCGCCATCGTGGCGAGCGGGCTCTACCTCGCCCTGGGAAACCGCGCGGCAGCTATCTTGGGGGGCGAGAGCATAGCCTTCGACGCCAACATGTGGGCCGGAAGCGGACTTCTTTTGATCGTGTCCGCTTGGAACGGTTCGTTCAATGACCTCATGATCGCTGTCGACCGCTTGCGGCCGCTCGTGATAACGGTCTTCATCAATGGTCTCTTGACGCCGCTGCTCAGTTATTTCCTCGCGCCTAAATGGGGGCTCTTGGGCGTACTCGTGGCAACGCCTGTCTTCTCCCTCATCGTGAGCGCGTGGCTCCTCCCTTGGTTGTGCCGCGATGTCATCGCCTGCCGCGCGTTCCCGGGCGAACGACAGCGCTAGACGATTTCGATCTCGGGGAAGGGAAAGATCACCTTGCCGCCGCGCTCGAGGAATTCTTTCTCGCGCTCGACGATGCCGCTCTTGAAGTGCCACGGGAGCACCAAGAAGAAGTCGGGCTTCATCGCGCGCGCCTCTTCCTCGGACACGATGGGGATGTGCGTGCCGGGCGTGATGCACCCGAATTTGTCGGGGTTGACCTCGGCGATCGCAGGAATCTCGTCCCTCGTGAGGCCGCAAAATTGAAGGACGACGTTGCCCTTCGTCGACGCTCCGTAGCCGAGGATCTTCTTGCCGTCGCCCGCGAGGGCGCGCACCAGCCGCCGCAGATCTTCGCGATGGCGAAACACGCGCTCCTCGAAGTCGCGGAAGGGTCGCGGCGTCTCGAGTCCCATGCGCTTCTCTTGCTCGAGCAGCCAGTCGATCATGGCGTCGTCGGCAGCGCGTCGTGACCCTCGCTTGGCAGCGGTGACCGCGAAGCTTCCGCCGTTGACGCCGTTCATCTGCACATCGAGGATCTTGAGGCCCGCCCTCTCAACGATGCTCTTGACGATCGAAATGGAATAGTACTCGAGATGCTCGTGGCAGATGGTGTCGTACGAGTTGGTCCGGAGCATGGAGGGCATGTAGCTCTGCTCGAAGTGCCAGATGCCGTCGTCGGCCAGAATCTCCTCGACCTCGCGCGCGAAGGCCACGGGATCGTCGAGATCGTAGAACATCGCGATCGACGTCACGATGCGAGCCTTCTTGGTAGACGCGCGCTCGAAGCTCCTACGTGAGAAGAAGTCGGCGACGAGCTTGATGTCGTCGGAGTAGTACGGCTCGAACTTCGCGCCCGTAGGATCGATGCCCACGCGCTCGATCTTGGAGCTCGCGTAGGATTTGAGCAGCGTGGCATCGTTCGAGCCGATGTCGACGACCGTGTCGCCCGGCGACAGCGGCACCATGGCTTGCAGACGGCGAACCTTGCCCTGGAGATGCCGCACCATCGACTGGTTCAAGCCGGATCGGTAGCCATAGTTGTCGCCGTACATCTCCGCCGGATCGTACGTGTGGTTCAGCTGCAACAGCCCCGAGTCGGGACACCAGACGAGCTCGAGGGGCCCCTTGGTGACGGGCGCTTCGGGCGAACGCGGAAAGACACCGGTGAGCGATTGCATGCCGAGGTGAAGAACGCTCACCAGATTCTCACTGCCGCTGGCTCGGCATGCCTTGATTTGCGAATAGGGCGGTTGGGACATCTCTTCTCCTGCTTCGGAAGGCTACATCGAGCGGCCGGGAGCGAGCTTCGATAAGATGGTCTCGAGGTGCTCGGGGGCTAACGACGAATCGTGAGCGAGACCTCTCCGAAAGGCCTCTCGGTAGATCTTGCGAAGCTCGGGCCAGCGCTCGCGGAACGCCGGAAGGTGCCCGAAGCGTCGAACCATTCGTTCGACCGAGAAGAAAGGGAGGTTGTCGCGGTGCTTGCCGAGATGGATCTCGCGAAACCACCCCGGCATGTTGCCGACGTGCCTCGCGCGCAGCTTGTCAATGCGCGCGGCGTCGACGCCCTTCTCTTGCATCAAGTCGAAGAGCTCGGGGAATCGCTCGAGGATGTAGAGCGACGCGTAGCGCATCCAGGAGACGTTCATGTTGACGACGACACACGGATCGCCGACCCAATATCCAGGGCGATCGAACATGTGGCGGCATACGTAGTCGGCGCTCGGAACCGACGTCGAGAGCGACGAAAATGGGGGCCCCGAGACGTCTTGGTGGTAGGCGCGGCGCGCGTGATCTTCTCGGTAGATGAGGCAATAGATGGCGGTAAAGCAGTTCTCCGACTTGGTGGCGATGTCGCTCACGCGCTCGGCGAACTGATCGCGAATCTCCGGCGAGATGACTTTGGCGGCGCGAATGACTTGCGCGGCGTCGACGAGATCGCTGGGGCGATCGAAGCGCGTGAAGGCGTAATTCGTATAGATGAGCTCGATGCTCGGGTGCTTGGCGATGGCCGCGAGAATGCGCGCGACCGTGCCTTCGACCATGAGATCGTCGTCGCCGATGACCCAGATGTACCGGCCGCGCGCTTCGTCGCAGCTGACGCCGAGGTTGCCGAGCATGCCGACGTTCTTCTCGTTGCGGTGGTAGACGAACCGGTACTTCTCGCGGAGGACGGCGACGACCTCTCGCGTGTCGTCGGACGACGCGTTGTCGCAGACGAGCACTTCGACCAGGTCGTCGCCGTAGGGCGCCGCCTGCTGCAAGATGAGCGGCAAGCTGTGAGCGAGCCACGCGGCGCGGTTGTACGTGGTGACGCTGATTGAAAGGAGCGGCGTGGGCCATCGCGATCGGGCTCCGGCGTCGCGCACGTCGGCGCGGGCCTGAGCAACGACCGCCTTCGCCCATGCCACCCCGTCGGGCGCTCCTAAGGCGAGCTCGGGCGCGGCGATGACGCGCCAGCCGTGCGCGGCGGCGATCTTGTCGATCGTCTTTCGAAGCGGGGGCTCGCGATCCGCAAGCTCGAGCGACAGGAAGACTCGGCCCGAGCGATCGGCGTCCCCTGCGTCATCCGAGAACGTCCGCATTTCGTCGGGAAGAAGTGGAACGAACGAAGTCCAATCCCCCGACAATTTCCACGGCACATAGCGTGCACCGGCGTCGCCGAGCGCTCGAGCCACCGCGCGCGCTCGGTTCCAGCGCGACGCATCGTCGATGGCCCAAGCGGGATCGACGAAGCCATGGATGGCGAGCGCTGCGCCGGTCACGACTGTGCCCGAAAGAAGCGCACGAGACGCTGCGCTACCGACGTCGCGAGAGCGGGCGCGAGACGACGGCGCGCGCCCACGAGTGGTACGTCGCACTTTCGACCTTCGACCGACCAGCGGATCTGGCTGACGAGCAACGCCTTCGCCCATCCGCGCGAAAGAGACGCGGCAGCTCGCTCGGCCTCGGCAGGCGTCGGCTCGCGCAGAAGAAGCAAGCGATAGCAGCGAGCCACGAAGACGTCGTCGGGTGCGTCGACGAGGTCTTCGATGCGAACCTGGCCCTTCCAGCCGAGCGGGACGCGCCAAGGGTAAAATTCGAGTCCCTCCACCTCGTCTCGGTCGAGCGGCAAGAGCGCCTGGGGAATCGGAACGGCGACGCCCTTCGCGCGATGGTCGGCGAGAACCGACCGCACCCGATCCAACACCTCTGATTCGGTGATCTCGGCCACGTGCCGACCGTATTATTTGATCCGTCACCAAATGGCCAGGCTCATCTGGGGCGCGCGCAGCCCCGAGCACCGATCTTGCTTGAGCGGGAGGCGAAGATCCTGTAATCGCGGACGCCCCGGAGATGCTTCTCGCCGTAAACCCCGTGCATCCCGAGCCGCGGAAGATCCAGCGGGCGATCGACGCGCTCGAAGCCGGCGAGGTCATCGGCTATCCGACCGACACCGTGTACGGGCTCGGCTGCGATCTCTTCAACAAGAAGGCGATCGATCGGCTCTATCAGATCAAGCATATGGACGCGTCGCAGAAGCTCGCGTTCATCTGCCCCGACATCAGCAACATCGCTCGCTACGCCATCGTCGAGGACGCGACCTTCCGGCTCTTGAAGCACTATCTACCGGGACCTTACACCTTCATCCTCGAAGCCACACGCGAGGTCCCGAAGCTCGTGCAGAGCAAGCGACGCACGATCGGGATCCGCATGCCCGATCACCCGGTGACGCTGGCCCTCGTGCGCGCGTTCGGGAGGCCGCTCATCTCGACGACGGCGGCGCCGCACGGCGAAGAGCCGTATGTCGATCCCGACGAGATCGACTCGCGGTTCAAAGGCCTCGCCCTGGTGCTCGACGCAGGCGCGGGCGGGCTCGTGCCGACGAGCGTGGTCGACCTCTCCAAGGGCTTTCCCGAGGTGGTGCGCGAAGGCGCCGGGCCGACGCACGATTTCGCTTCGCCCGCCAAGTAGCCTCTCGGCATTTCGGAAGGTGTCGAGCATCTTAATCCGAGCTGTCCAGTGCGCCGCGCCGGCTTGGATGAGGTGAATAACGATCCTGCCTGGCTCTCCCTGGGGCAAGATCAATCGAGACGCGGGCCACCTGACGGACGGCCATCAAGAAGCGGAGCGGTCTAGCGACCCACCCCGTCGAGCGGAAAGAGCTGAATGTTAGCGACCACGACGCGCTCGCTCGGCTCGGACTGCGCGATGAGGCTGCGGATTTGCTGAAAGTACGACCGGTAAAGGTCGTATACGCGCTCGAGGT
>DATEMX010000481.1:0-5687 GCA_035275365.1 Polyangiaceae bacterium
GGCCAGGGCGGGCTCCTTGCCGAGACCTCACCAGCGTTTGCGCGCCTCGTGGCCAAAGCTCCGGATTTTCGGACGCGCTACCTGTTGCTTGGACCGGCGGCAGCGATCGCGCGATCGGGCGACCGCGCCGCCGAGCGCTTCGTCATCGAAGCCACGCTCCGCGACGCGGACGAGCACGTGCGCGCGCGCGCCGCCGAGGTCGCCGGCGAACTTCCTGAGGCCATCACCGCCCTCGAGAGCGCCCTTCGCGACAAGCCCCGTGTGCGCGACGCGGCGCTCGTTTCGATCGCGCGGCTCTCCGACCCCCGCGGCAAGGTGCAAAATCGAGTGTGGCCCGCGACGCTCTTTCCGCGCGTCGCCGAGCTGCTCGAAACGGAGCCCTTCACGTTCGTTCGTAGCCACGCCGCCGACGCGCTCGTCTTCGCGCCCGCCGGCGAGTCGGCCGATGGCCCTTTGGCCAAAGCGCTGAACGACGCGTCTCCGACCGTTCGCGCGCGGGCCGTGGAATCCCTCGGTCGCCGTGGCGCTTTGCGCCACGCGGGCGAGCTTCGCGCTCGGCTCGACGACGAGGACGAGATCCTCGATGTTCGCGTGCGAGCGGCGCGCGCCCTCGGCCGCGTGTGCGATGCGAGCGCGGCCTCCCGCCTCACGGAGCTCGCGCGCAAAGCAGCGAGCCCGTCGCCCGCGGGCGGTGATCTCGCCATCGGAGCGAGCGCCGCCGCGGCCCTCGGCCGGCTCCGCCCGCCCGACCTGGCCGGACGTTTGGCTCCGCTCTCGGCCAAAGGGGCCTCGCGCATCGCGCAGGAGATCGCCCGCGTGGCGTTCGAAAGCACCGAGCGCTGCCAGTGATCATTTTGTGGTAGTTAGCGATCACTATGACGAAGCCGCAAGTCCTAGTGACCGGCGGGACGGGTTTCCTCGGAGCGCGGCTGGCGAGAGAGCTGGTTCTGCGAGGAAACCGCGTCAAGGTTCTGGCTCGCGCGAGCTCGTCGCTTCGAGGGCTCGAGGGAATCGACCCATCGATGCTCGAGGTGGCTCAGGGCGACGTTACCGTCGGACACACGGTATACCGCGCGCTCGCTGGTTGCGACCGACTTTTTCACGTCGCCGCGGAGTTCAAGATTTGGGACCGGCGTCCCGCGAAGATCCTCGACGCCTCGATCGTGGGAACGCGCGAAACGCTCGAGGCGGCTCGCCAGAAAGGCATCGAGAAGATCGTCGTCACGTCGAGCACGGCGGCGGTGGGCGCCACGCCGGACGCGACGCTCATGAACGAAGAGCACCCGTTCAATCGCGCCGACTCGACGCCTTACATCGTCGCCAAGCGTCGCGCCGAAGAGGTGGCGCTCGACATGGCTGCGCGCGGAATGCCCATCGTGGTCGTCAACCCAGCGACCATCATGGGCGGCGGTGACTACAAGCCGACGCCGTCGGGCGATTTGATACTCACGTTTCTCAACTGGAACCTGCCGTTCGGTGTTCCCTGGTCCGACGGCGGCTTCTCGGTGGTCGACGTCGAGGACGTCGTGGCGGGCCATATCGCTGCCATGGAGCGAGGGCGCCCGGGTGAACGCTACATCCTCGGCGGCAACAACGTCGTCGTGCGCGACCTCTTCGTCGCGCTCGCCGAAGTCACGGGTCTCCGGGGCCCCGGCCTCAAAGCGACGCGCGTCATGGCCGAGGTAGGCGGAGCCCTCGGCGAGGCCTGGGGCCGTATTTCGGGTAGCGTCCCGCAGCTCACCTACAAGATGGCGCGCGACTACGTGGGTTGGTACGTGTGGGTGTCGAGCGAGAGGGCGAGGGCGGAGCTCGGCTATGCCATCCGTCCGTTGAGAGCGACGCTCGTTTCCGCCATCCGCTTCTTCATCGAGCACGGCTACGTGCCCGCCGATCGCGTTCGCAAAATGCGTTTCGATCTCCGGACGAGGGCGTGATGACGACGTCGATTCGACCCGCGCGCGAAGACGATCTCGGTCGGCTCATCGAGATTCACGGCTCGGCCTATCCCGGCTCGGGCACCTACGACCACCAAAAGCGCGACTTTACCCACCATCCGCTGGGCGGCCTCGACGACGTTCGCGTCATCGAAAAGGACGGACGCATCGTCGGTCACGCGGTGCTCTTCACTTTCGACCTATGGATCGGCGGACGGCGCGTGCCTTCGGCAGGGCTCGCGTCGGTGGCCATCGCTTCCGAGGCGCGAGGCCAGGGCCTTGGCCGTGTGCTGCTCGACGGGTTGCACGAGGAAATGGCGAGCCGCTCGGTGGCGCAGAGCCTCCTCTATCCGTTTCGCGAAGGCTACTACGCGAGGCTCGGCTACGCGACGACGGCGCCGCTCGTCACGCTCAGGCTGGCGGCGTCGGCCGTCGTCAAAGCTGCCGCACGAAAGGCCGATCCGAGCGACGAACCGCTCGAGCCGGTGACCATCGAGGGGGCTCGCGTCGCCGAGGCCCGCGCGCTCTATGAACGCGTCGCGCGCGGCACCTCGGGGCGCCTGGCCCGCAGCGAGGAGATGTGGATGCGCCTCTTTGCCGAAGAGTCGCGCTACATGATCGGTGTTGCGTCCCCCCAACACCTCGAAGGGTACGTCCGGTTCTTTCACGACGTGCCCGAGCTTCACGGCCGACAAACGCTCGTCGTACGCGACTTCGTGCCCGCTGGACCGCGCGCGCGCCGCGCGCTCTTCGAGCTGCTCGGACGCCAGCGCGATCAGGTCGACGACATCGAGCTCACCGTCCCCTACGGTGACGCGCATGCGTTTGCGTTCGAAGACGCGCCCGGCGCACGTCGGGGTTCTAGACTGGTGGAGCACCCCATCGGCTACGTTGGGGCGGGGCCGATGGTGCGATTGGTCGACGTAGCACGTGCCTTGGCTTCGCGTGGTTACCTCGCCGACGGCGAGCTCGTGCTCCGTCACACCGGCGAGCGCGGCGCCCAAACGCTCCGCATCGTCGCTCGCGATGGCGTGGCCGAGGTCGCCGAAACCCACGACGAGCCCCAAATCGAGGTCACCACCGCCGCACTCGCGTCGATCGCGGCGTGCGGGATTCGTCCCAGCGAGGCTGCCGAGCTCGGCTGGGTGCAAGGCAACTCCAACACCGTCGCGCAAGCCGAACGCCTCTTCTCCGGCCCCCGGTTCCAATGTCTCGACCCGTTCTGACATGGCCCGTGGCGCTCGTCGCAGGACCGTCGGCCGCGCTGCTCGCGGCCGTGCCGGCGGCCCTCCGGGTTTCGGCCGGGCACCTCGGTTTCTTCGAGGCACTCGTAGCGGTAGCGGCGCTGACGAGCCTTCCTTACGTTGCCTTGGTGGGCGGCGCGCGCGCCGGCCGGGTGTTTTGTTTCAAGGTTCTGGGAGGTTCGGGTGCCAAGGTGCTCGCGGGTATCGCCGTTTTTGTGCTCATTACCCTGCCGGTCGACGCCGCGTTGGGCGCCGCGCTGAAGGCCACGACGCACCACCGGGCCCTCGGGGGGGCGACTTTCGCCGTCCTTGCGTTGGTGACGAACCTCGTCGCGGCCCTCGTGTCCTTTCGGTTCGTCGCGGAGGTCTCGCCCGCGATCGCTCGGCAGCCCAAGGGATTCTCTTGGGTCGTAGGCGCCGCCCTCGTCGCTGCCATCGTTCTGCTCGCCCTGAGCGCCATCTCCATTGCAGGTGTGCTCGAGCGGGCCGCGCTGCTCGACGGATGGCTCGCGCTCGCGGCGATCGCGCTCGCCCTCCCCGTCGACATCGATCCTTCGTGGGCCCGGAGCGCGAGCCTTTTGGGGGCCGCAGGCCTCACTCTCGTCCTCGTCCTCGGTCTTTTTCTACTCTCGACCTCCACCGACCTTCGGGGCGAGATTCGTGGACAAGCCCCTCTCGGGGCGGCCCTCGGGCAAGTGACCGGCCTTTTGAGGGAATAACTAACTTGCAGTCTTTGATTGACGACCCGGGGGCGATGACTACGTTCAGGCCCATGGACGAGTTCATTCGACCGAGATCGCCGAGGGAGTACGGGTACACAGGTTCGCTCGTCTCCGCTCCGGCTGAGAAGCTGGCCTTTCTTCGCAAAGTGTACGCGCTCTTCACGGGCAGCTTGGTCACGGCGTTCCTGGGGGCGTGCATCGCGCTCTACGCCGGGGCCGACATGTCGCAGGCCTCGGTGAGGATTGGCGGCGTCACCCAAACGATCCCCCCGTTGGTGCTCTTCTTCACTAACCACTGGATCATCGGCGCCATTCTTTTCATGGGTTCGTTTTTTGGGGCGTCGGCGGTTCGCACGAAGCCCGGCCTGAACGTCGGTGCCCTGTTTGGGGCGTCGTTCGTGAGCGGGCTCTATACCGCCCCCATGATCTGGTTCGTGATGGTGCAGGCCAGCCAAGGTCTCACGCTCTCTCCGTCCCCCGTGCGCGACGCGTTCGCACTGGCGGTCTTGGGGTTCACCGGGCTCACGACCTATGCGCTTCTGTCGAAGCGTGATTTCTCATTTTTGGCCGGTTTTCTCTCGATGGGCCTCTGGGTGCTGATTGGCGCCAGTTTGCTCAGTCTTTTCGTAGGCGGAAGCGCCTTCTCACTCGCCATCGCCAGCGTGGGTGTTCTCCTCTTTGGCGGCTTCATCCTCTACGACACGTCGCGAATGCTGCGTGATCCCGACAACCGCGACGCCGTAGGCGCGGCGATCGGGCTCTACCTCAACTTTCTCAACCTCTTCATTTTCTTGCTCCGCATCCTGTCGTCGGGCCGCCGCGAAAGTTGAGCATCGGCAGGCGGCCGGACGGAGAATCTCGGTGTAGAATGACCGTCGGATGTTCTTCCGCCGGTGGTGTCTCCAGAACGGGCTACCTTCCAGATCGATAGCCTCTCTGCTGGCGTTGGCTGCCCTGCTCTTCGTGAGCGGGGCTTCGGCTGCCGGTGGCTTGGGCGCACCGCCGCCCCCGCCGCCCGATGCCCCCGGCGGATTCGACGTCCCGAGCGGGTTCGACGCGCTCCGAAAGCCGCCCATCCCCGTGAGCTTCTTGTCGCACGAAGCGGGTTGGGTTCAATTTCAATATCCGCCGTCGGCTCGCGATAGGGTAAGTCTCATCGTCTCGCAGGCGGACGATCTGCGCGCCGAGCTGGCCGAAGCGTTGGCGCAATCGCCTCTCGACGGCGTCGAGGTTCGCGTGGCCCGCGGCCCCGAAGAAATGAGCACGCTCGCGCCGCGCTCGATGCCGCCCCCGGCAGCGGCCACCGGGGTCGGCTACGTCAAGCTCAAGCTCCTGATCTTGTCGCTCAGCGGCCTCTCACCGAGCGAGCCCGCCGAGCTCGCCTCCGCTTTCCGGCGAGAGCTCGCCAAGCTGGCGCTCGGCGAAGCGTTGTCGGGTCGTGCGCTTCCGGCGTTTTTTATCGAAGGGTTTGCGCTTCACTTTTCGCGTGAGCGAGAGTGGTCGCGCGAATGGCAGCTGTACCGCTCCACCATTCGGCAGAAGCGCCACGCGGTGTCCGAGCTCGACCAAGCGCTCGAACGCGGCGGGGCTGACGCGGCGCTCGCCTCGGCCGAGGCAGGCGATTTCGTGGAGTCGCTCCTCAAGCCCGAACGTCACGCGAAGTTCGCGGCCACGATCGAACGCATTCGCCAGGGTGACGAGTTCGAATCCGCGGTCGCGTCGGGGTATGGCTCACCGCTTCCCGTCCTCGAGCGTGAATGGCGAAAAGCCGTGAGTCGGCGCACGAC
>DATEMX010000482.1:0-4325 GCA_035275365.1 Polyangiaceae bacterium
CGTAGGTCGCGAGGAGCCGCGCCTTCAGTCGATCGACGTCAATCCAACTGAGCTCTTGGAGGAGCACGACGTCGGGGTGAAAATGGTCGACCTCGTCGAGGACGCGGTCGGCCCCGCCGTAGAGAGAGTTCACGTTGTAGCTGAGCGTCCGCACGACGGGCGCCGCCGCATCGGCCCCGTGGGGCGAGGGGAGGACCATGCCCATCAGCGGAAAGACGATCAAGATCGCGGCGAACGCTTGCATCGCGGTGAGCCATGGCTTGCGACTCCACCAGGCGGCGCCGACCACCAAGGGGAAGGGAGCCGCGAAGACGAGACGCGGCAGATAGAGCAAGATGCCGGTCATCCACCAATGTTCGCCTCGATAGCGGAAGGCCAACGCGATCGCCGCAAGGCAGAGCGGGTAGGCCACCCCGACGACGACGAGAGCGCGTAAGAGCCATCGCTTCACTCGGACGCGGCCTCGCTACAAACGACCGACGCCGGCAGGAGTGACGGGAATCTTGCTGGCCACTTTTTCGGCGGCCTGACGCTTCGCGCGGCGGCCCGTGAGCTCCCACGCGCCGGTGGCGACGGCCAGCTTGCCGCCCATCGCGATGGCCGGACCCACGGTGAACACGCCGGCGGTCGAACCGAGCCCCATATCGCCCCAGCATTGAACCAAATAGACGAGCACGGGTGCGTAGCTCATGAGCGCGGCGGCTTGCTCTTGCGGCTTCTTCGTGAACTTGTAAGCGCGGGTCGCGAAGTAGACCCCGGCGGCCCAAAGGAGCGTCATCGCGGAGTAACCGATGAGGCCGGCGTAGGCCCATAAGCCGAGGACGCTGTTGTGCGGGATGTAGGGCTCCAGATCGTGCCCCATGGGCAAGAGCCCGATCACTTCGAGATACCGATTGCCGTATCCGACGCCGAGCAGGGGGTTGGCTTTCAGCGTGCACATGAGGTCGTAGTTTTCGATCTCGCGCGTCTGCGCAGAGAGGTCGGTCGACGGATCGACGACCGACCTGATCGTCGCGACGGGTTTGAACACCCCCGTCGGGTGATTCCAGCCCGCGACGATGTAGAGCGCGACGAAGGGGGTCAGCACCCAAACGACCTTCCTCAGCTTGTACTTCATCGCGTTCATGGGGTTTGCGAAGTAGAGCGTCACGAGGACGAGGCCGATCTGGACCCACACCATCCGACGGTTGTTGTTGAGCATGCCTGCCACCAAGATCGGCAGCGTCAAGAGCGCGATCTTGCGAGCGCCCTTCACCCTGTGGATGAGAAGCGAGACGATGAGAACGAAGGCGATCGCGAACGTGATGGAGTCGGCGTGACTCGTGGCGTAGGGCAGGTGGGTGTTGCCTTCGGGATCGGGCGGCAGGCTGATGGTCTGGTTCACGTAGACGGCCACGCACGCTCGCACCAGGGCGGCGCCGATCATCACGCGCGCGAGGGCTGCGCAGTCTTTCGGGCCGCGCAGCGCCGTCGAGTAGAGGAGAAAGACGACCGGCAGGTAAAAGACTTGATAAATCTGCCAAACGGCAAACGTGTTGTTGCCGCCGCGCAGCCAGCCCGTCAACCACACGAACGCCGTCCCGGCGAGCGAAATCGTGGCGAGTTGAATGAGCGGTTTGGGCGTGGGCAGGCGCCCCGCGCGATCGATCGGCGATCCCGTCATTCTTCGATGAATCGCGATGACGATGAGCGACCCCAAAAACATGTCGAGGCCGGAGAAAAAGAGAAAAGGAACGCCGGTGATGCCGTTCATGTGATTGAGCAAGAGAGCGCCGAGCACGTAGAGCGGCGACTGCCAATGTCCCGCGGCGGGGAGCTCGGAGGGGTTCTCGAGCGTCAGCGCGAAGAACATGATCCAAAGCAGCGACGATCGCAGCGGCTGCTTGATCATCGTGTAGTAGAGGCAAGCCAGAATGGGCAGCGCCAAAATCCAGCCCACGACGGCCTCGTCGACGGCCACGGCCAAGACGGTGAGCACCCCCGCTACCGCGTAGGCGACGGCGATATCGGGGCTCATCTCGTGGCTGCTCATGACGGGCGTTCCTCAGCCGACGTCCCGCCGCATCACTCGTTGGATTTCGGTCCGGCGGGAAACCTGAGCTCGGCCAAGATGGGCAGCTGCAGCTGATGCACTTGCCATCGCTCGACCATTTTCCCGGAGCGGAGCTCGGCCAAGATGGCGACGAGGAACGCCACGACGAGCCCCCCAATCCAGCCGGCTATCGCGATCACGGGCGCCTTCGATTTGGTCGGCTTGGCCGGCACCTCGACGGGGACCAGCACCTTGTAGCGATGATTGAACGCGGCTTGCGCCGTATCGAGGGCGATGCGTTTGTTACGAATGGCCTCGTGGAGCTGCGTGTAGTCGCCCACCGCGCTCGACAGATGAGCCGTGGCGACGGGATCGACGCCTGTGCTCGCGCTGTCGAGCAATTTCATGATTTCCGACGGCAGCACGTCGGCCTTGGCCGCGGAGTCGCTCGGCCCGCGCGAGGGGCCCGCGCCGAGAGCCGCGTCGCCCCGCGCCGCGGCGGTCTTGCCTTTGAGGACGCTCTCGAGCTCGCGGATCTCGTCTTTCAGCGATGACATCTCGGCCGAGTCGAAGGAGAGCCGCCCGATGGTCTCCTCGAGGGCGACCGCGATGGGGTGGGCCGGGGTGTATTTGATCTGCGCGTCGGCGAGCTTCATCCGCGCCTCGGCGAGCCGCCCCGATCGCTCGGACTGCAGGCTGGCGAACGCCTTCTTCTTCGTCTCGAGCTCTTCTCTCTGCCGAGGCAAATCTTCGTCGGGCTCTTCCAAAATGCGCGCGGCGCGGCGCCGGGGTAGGGCGGCGGGCGCGTCGGGCTTGGCCGCGAGCGACTGCGTCACCTTCGAGGCTTTGTCTTCGCGCACCTTGCCGATCTGCTCGGCGATGGTGTCGATTTCGTCGCGCAGCTTGCTGGCGTGCTGATCCAAGATGGCGATCTTTTCTTGAATCGTCGAAATCTCTTCGGAGTGGCGCGCCTCGAGAAAGCTTTGCTGGGCGGCTTCGACGATGCGCGCGGCCGTCTCGCCGCTCGGCCAATCGACGCCGATGGTCAGCGTGATGTCATCGGCCTGAATCGTCAGCCGCTGATCGAGCATGAAGACGACGACGCTGAGCTTGTCGGCGTCGCTCATCCCGTTGGCGCCGAGCAACGCGCGCACGACGGTGTCTTTCAGGCGGAGCACAGGGGCGCGATCGGTGTCCCAGCGCGCGACCAGGCCGGCTCGTTTGGCCAGGTCGACGAGCTTGTCGTGGCGCTTGACGAGCTCGCGAGCGTTGCCGAGCGAGTTGGAGCGCTCGTCTTCGAAGACCTGGTTTCGAACGGCCGTCAGCTTCATCTCGCAATGGTAAGCCGGCGGCAACAAGGCCGCGATGACCGAGGTCAGGCTGCCGACGAGGACGAAGACGACGATGATCGAGAGGCGACGTTTGCCCACCGCTCGCCCGAAGAAAGAGACATAGCTGCGAAATAGCTCGGCCTGCCCAATCCCTGCGTCCGGCGCTACGACCTGGGCCTCATCGTCGTCTTCGTCGTACTCCATGGCCTCGTCTAAATCCTTCGCCCAGGTTCGCCGACTATAGTCGATTTTCCCATACCCATCAACATGGCTCTTCCGGCGTTTGCGCCAGTTGCACGGGCTTCTACAGCCCCATTTCTTAGCACTACTGCCTGAGCCTTGGCATCGGCAGATCGCGATCAGCAGATTTGGCGGCGACCCAACTCACGTTACGGCGAGGCCGCCGGAACCACCCGGTCAACGCAAAGTGAGCCGCGCCGCCTGGCTAGCCTCGCTCGGCTGATCCAAGGCAGTGTGTCAGAGTCGAGCGTAGATGTACATGATGGCGAAGGCGTAGGCCGCGTTGAAGATCAGCATGCGCACCATCGTCCTCTTCAAACCCTCTCGAGGGTTCTGTTCGCCCGCGGCGCGCGCGGGGATGACGATGGGCGCTATCAAGATCGAAAGTAGGAGGAGTTTCGACAACGGGAGGTCTCCGTGCTTGGACCCGGCGCCCAAACCTTACGGCGCTTCGCCGTCGTCAGCCACTTTAGCACCGTAGCGTCCGAACTCGCGGCGCCCGATCGAAAGCGCGCACGCGCGCCCAGCGGCCGTCGGTTTCCCCCCCATTTCCTCGCCGTGGTGGCCCGCAAAACGTGCGAGCGCCGTCGCCCTGCGAGATCCGACGCCGCCTCGTCGATCTTTGAGTGAGGAAGGAACATAGTGCTGGTAAAGGTGCGAAGCGACCATGAGAACGCTCATCTTGGCTGCGGGACGGTTCGGGGAGGACATGAAATCGCGGA
>DATEMX010000483.1:0-3404 GCA_035275365.1 Polyangiaceae bacterium
CTCGCGCACCAACCGGTGGCCACGATCCGCACCTCGGGCTCGACGAAGCGTACGACGTCGTGGATCGTGTCGGCCGACTCCACGTGGCCGCCCTGCGAGTTGATGAGCATGCGGATCGGCTCGCGCCCTCGCGCCGCGAGAGCCAGGAGCTGCGCGGTGACCGATTCGGCCAGCGTCGAATGAATCTCGCCGAACACGAGGACCGTGCGCGACGCGAAGAGGTGGTCCCCCACGAGGGCATTGGGCGAACGCTTGTCGGTTGCCTCGGGCGCTGCACCACGGTCGAATCGGTTCGGCATCATGCAAAGAGATTTGGGCGGGCGCACGGCAAGGAGCCATGCTCGCGGCTCTCGAAAATTGGTCCGAGGCTCTCACGGGTGGACGAACGCCAGGTCGAAAGGCAAAATCCCCCCATGCTGATTTCGCCCGACCTTTCGGTGCGCGTCGAACGAGGGCGCTCGAACCTACGAATCGTCGCCAGCGCGCGGCCGCCGAACCGCCCGGTGCTCGTCGAGGTCACCTATTCGGGCGGCGAAGAGGGCATCTGGTTTCGCCTGACCGAAGGCGGTCGAACTCGCGACTTTTCACGCGCATCGGTCGTGCGCCACCGACCGCTTTTCGCCATTCTGCGGCTCATCGGCGACGAGGTAGAGTTGTGCAAGGCGCCCAGTGAGGCGCTGCTCGGTTTGCTCTTTCAAAGCCTGCTGGTCTACGTCTCGCGCATGGCGACGCTCGTTCCCCTCCCGCGATGGGGTCGCGTTATTCGAGACCGGCGAATCGAGCGAGCGCTCGAGCTGCTCGAAGCCGACCTCTCCAAGTTTTGGTCGGTCGAGCTCTTGGCTCGCGCCGTCGGCCTCTCACGGCCTGCGTTCGCGCGGCAATTTTTGCAGATGATGCGCCAGTCACCGATGCGCTATCTGGCGCATCGCCGCATGCAGGTCGCGGCCGACCTTCTGCTCGCCTCCGACGCCGCCCTCGCCGAGATAGCCGCGCGCGTGGGGTACCAATCCGAGTTCGCTTTCGGGCGCGCGTTCAAACGGCACCATCACGTAGCGCCGGGCATCTACCGCCGGCGAGCGACCTTCGTTCGCAATGGCGCCATGGCGATCGCCGCGTAGCGCGCTCGCCCAAGGGCCTGTCATGCCAGTCAAATGCCAACTTGAATTGGCCACGCGAAACCGGGTGCCTTTCGAACGCCACCTGAAACTTGTCGTGCCGGACAGGAGGCTTCGAATTCACGCTGGGCTGCGACGGCGGCGCCTTGGATCTCATGTGCCATTGTGAGCCAAGTTCATTCGGAACCTCATTCCGCGTATTTTCGAGGTGTTGTGATGGGCCCGGAGTTTGCTTGGCATCCGCGCATGAATCGACGCTCACGCACCGACGGATACGCCACCCTGATCCTCTCGGCTCTCGGATTGACCCCTTTCGCTGCGTGCGGGGGCGCTACGACCTCTACCCCCGGCAACAGCTCCGCGTCCGGCGCGGGCGGTAACGACATCTCCACCGTCGGCGGCAGCGGCGGTGACCTCGGGTCCACGACGACGGTCGGCGGCAGCGGCGGTGACTTCGGTTCCACGACGACGACCGTCGGAGGGACAGGCGGCAGCTTGATCGGTGCCGGTGGATCGGGGCAGGGCGGATCGACCACGATTGAACCGCGCTTTCCCTGTATCGATCCCAAGCCCATCGGGATGTCGGGCTTCGTCGCTTGCCAGGGCGGGCTCGTACACCGCGCATTCAAGGCCGCCTGCGCTTACACGCCCCGCCCCGACATCGTCAACCCCAACGCGACCGATGCCGGCTTTCCCGGCCAGTGTCGCGCTGACGCCGATTGCTCGGCCAAGCCTTATGGCCGTTGTCAGCTCAGCCAAGGCGGCTTCTTCTGTGCCTACGGGTGCGGGACCGACACCGACTGCGCCGCGGGGAGCGTATGCCTCTGCCAAGCCACGAGCGGCGTTTGCGTGAAGGCAACTTGTACGGTCGACGCAGATTGCGGCGGACAACTGTGCACGACGCACGACTCCGCCCCCGGGTGCGGCACCACGGTGCTCAGTTGCCAAACACCGACCGACGCGTGTCGTAGCCACGAAGATTGCGGCAGTCCCACCCTCTATTGCGTGGCCACGGCGGCGGGGCGGCGATGCGTGCCGGCGAGCTGCGTGGAAGGTCGGCCTTTCCTCATCGCCAACGAGGCGCGCGTCGCCGAAAAGGGCCACGTGGCTGGGTGGGCGGCGCTCGCCTTCTCGACCCCCGATGCCGACGCGCGAATCCCCTCGCCTCACCTCGCCGAAGCGTGGACGAAGGTCGCCCTCATGGAGCACGCATCGATCGCGGCATTTGCTCGCTTTACCCTGCAGCTCATGAGCTTGGGCGCGCCGGTGGAGCTCGTCGAACAATCGAATCAGGCGATGGCCGACGAAACGCTGCACGCGCGGCTCTCGTTCGGCTTGGCGAGCAAGTTCGCCGGGCGCGAGATCGGCCCCGGTCGGCTCGACATCCAAGGAGCCCTCGCCGAGTCTTCGTTCGACGACATCCTGGTCGGCACCATCCGTGAGGGTTGCATCGGCGAAACGGTCGCGTCGATGCGAGCAGCCGAAGCGCTGGAGCATGCCCAAGACACCGACGTCCGAGAGGCCCTCACGAGGATCGCGCGCGACGAAGCTCGCCACGCCGAACTCGCGTGGAAATTCGTTCGATGGGCACTCGAGCGCGGCGGCGAATCCGCGCGGCGCGTGGCCGAGCGCGAGTTCGCGGCCGCGAGCACGCTCGTTCATAGTAAGACCACCGAACTCAGCGCGTCCGATCGCGCATTGCTCGCCGGCGGAATCATCCCCGAGGCCCTCGGCGCGGTGCTCCACGACGAAGTCATCGACCGCGTGATACTCGTCTGCGCGCGCGCCCTACTCGGTGCCGACGTCGCGCGCGAGGTTCGCAGCAACGCCAAGAGCAGCGCTTCGCAGCCCGAACGCGCAGCCTGACTCAGCACTCGTCGTCTTCGTCTTGACGCAAGAGGGTCGACGTCCGACCCGGTAAGGCCTCCCAGGTCTCGCCGTGCTGTGTGTCTTGGTGCGCACCCACGTGGCCGAGGGTCAGGTGGCAACGAAGCTCGACGCGACGACGTGCCACATTGGTCGAGGTCCCCATGGGCGTTATCGTCACGAGCAACACCGCTCTCTCAGCGCACTCCGACATGGGTTCTACGGTGCCTCAGCCGTAGCTGCACCTCAAGCGCATTTGCGCCATTCGGTTGGTCTCTCTGCTCATTGTCGACCCATGAACTCGATCTGGTCGGCCGATCGGCGCCGTCGAACCCTTGCGCCGGCCACCTCCGACCTCAGACGGCGCTCGATGACCTCGCAGAAGCCAGAGACCACGCGGCCGCGTCGAGGTTGGCCGAAGTC
>DATEMX010000484.1:0-5085 GCA_035275365.1 Polyangiaceae bacterium
AGCTCGCCGCGCTCGCGCCCGGTGTCGTGGACCGAAGCCGCGGCCATCGCCCTTACGTCGACCTTCGCCGGATCGTCCGGACCTCACTCGGCGCGCTCGGCGTCGCCGACGCGAGCATCGACGACGTGCGCGGCTGCACGAAGTGCGACGCCGAACATTTTTTCTCGTATCGGCGCGACGGCGAACGGAGCGGCCGGCTGCTCGCCGCCATTGCGTCGGCCGTTCGTTCGTAGAATCGCTACGTGCTGACGAAGAGGCCCAAAGGCCATCGACGACTACCGCACGGGTCGTCTGCTGGGTTAAGCTCGCCGTCCGATGGCACACGTCAGGCACGAGGGGCCTGCCGACGAAGCGGGCGTTCGAACGCTGAACGAGCTCGCCTTCGGCAGAACGGAGGAAGCCAACTTGGTCGACGCGCTGCGACGCAACGGCGGCATCGTGTTGTCGCTGGTCGCCTTTCGCGACGAGCGCATCGTGGGGCACGTCGTCTTCTCGGCTGTCAAAGTGGAGACAACGAGCGGGCATGTCGTCGAGGGCGTGGCCTTGGGGCCGATGGCCGTGCTCCCCGAGCTCCAGCGCACGAGCATTGGAGGTCACCTCTTGCGCCTGGGGTTGGCGCAGCTCTCCACCGACGGGCACCGCTTCGTGGTGGTGTTGGGGCATCCCGACTACTACGCGCGATTCGGGTTCGAACCGGCGAGCTCGCGCGGTCTTCGCTGGGCGCGCGAGGGTCACGATCCGTCGTTTCTCGCAAAAGAACTCGCGCCCGGCGGGCTCCACGGTGTCGACGGGCTCGTTCGCTATCGGCCCGAATTCGACGCTCTCTGACGGAGCCGCGGGGACGTCACGCGCCTGCTCTTTGGGCAGGCTTGTTCGATGTCCGCCGCGCTCGAAGAAACCGGTACCGTCCATGGGAGACCGATCGCCGAGCTTCGTCGTTCGGGGGCTTCATCAAGAGCTCGTGCGGCGCCTTCACGAGGATCCGCGGCGCGAAGGGCGCTGCATCGAGGGAGACGGCGAGCTCGTGGAGAGGGCGCTCTGGGTCGTCTGCATGAACACCGGCATTTCGCCGCACGAATATTGGTCGTTGCTCGAGCGCGACGCGGCGCTGCTTCAGCTTCACTCGTGGGCGGTCACCGAGGCGATCGTCGGCACCTCCGACCCGGGACCCTATGACCAGATCTCGCGCGAGTCGCCGACAGGCACGCCGACGAACGAGCACTGGAACGCGTGGATGCAGCGCGGAAATTCGCCGTGAGTCAAGGCCTCGGCGGGGGCGCGAGCAGAAGGAGCGCCGAAGCGACGGTCAGCGCGAGCACGGTGAACTCGAACACGCGCTGCGGAATGTCGCGAACGATGCGGCGGCCCGAGAGAGCACCTGCAACGAGGAGCGGCAGCGTGAGCAAATCGAAGGCGAGCGAGCGCGCCGAAACGAGCCCCTGGTAGGCGTACACCGGCACCTTCGAAAGGTTGACCACCAAGAAGAACCACGCCCCCGTCGCCACGAACTCCTCTTTCGGCAGGCGCTTGGCCAACAGGTAGACGTTCATGACAGGGCCCGCCGCGTTGGCGACCATCGTCGCGAAGCCCGCCGTGCCGCCGAACACGACATGCGTCCGCCATCCTTCTGGCGGCCGAGCCAAGCTCTGCCTTCGCCGCGTAACGTAGATGGCGATCATGAGCAAGATGATCGCCGCCACGAAACGGCGAACTATCGGCTCGGGCGCTCGTAGGACAAGCGTGCCCGCCGCCATTCCTACGATGACCCACGGCAAGAGCGAGAAGAGACGACGGGCCTCGGCGTGCCGGCGATAGTGGATGACGGCGAACAGGTCGCCCGCGCAGAGCAGCGGCAAGAGCCACCCCGCCGACGCGCGCGCGTTGCCGACGGCGAGGACCATCAGCGGTACGACGAGGATGCCGAACCCCGGCACGCCGGTCTTGGCGACGCCCACCAAGAACGCGCAAGTGGCGCCCAAGAGCCACTGCCACGGCAAAAGCGTCGGCACGAACGTCGGCATCGTCAGCGCGATCCGAGGATGCGCTCGCCGTTCTCCCCCTGCGAAGGAACGTCGCCGGCATCGTGGCTCATGTATTCGTCGTCGGTCTTCAAGAGTCGATAGTAGAGTAGGTAGGGAGGATGGTGTCGGTCGTCATCACCGACTTCTTTGATCGATCGCGCCGGCACTCTCGCCGAACCGCGCTTTAGGGATCTTTCCAGTGGTCCAAGAGAACCGTTGACGCGGCCCGGACGGTTGTTCACCATTCCCTCCCCCCGGGTTCCAGACCAGGCCGCGAGCCCACTCAACAAACGTTCATCTGTCCGGAGTCAAAAAAGCAATGCCGCTCATCCCGCTTCGACCGCTACTCGACCACGCAGCCGCGAACAACTACGGCGTCTGTGCCCTCAATGTGAACAATATGGAGCAGATCCAATCGATCATGGAAGCTGCTCGCGCCACCAAGAGCCCGGTCATCGTCCAGGCCTCGCGCGGTGCACGCAAGTACACGAACGACAACTTCTTGCGCCACCTCATGCTCGCCGCCTCGGAGCTTTACCCCGAGATTCCCATCGTGATGCACCAGGATCACGGCAACGCGCCCGACACCTGCATCAGCGCCATCCGCATGGGCTTTACCTCCGTGATGATGGACGGCTCGCTCGAGGGCGACGGTAAGACCCCGGCCAGCTACGAGTACAACGTCGCCGTCACCCGCGAAGTCGTCAACATCGCGCATCGCTTCGGAGTTTCCGTCGAAGGCGAGCTCGGGTGTCTCGGCTCGCTCGAGAGCGGCGAAGGCGAAAAAGAGGACGGGCACGGCGCCGAGGGCAAGCTGACGATGGATCAGCTCCTCACCGATCCCGACCAGGCCGTCGACTTCGTCAAGCGCACGGGCATCGACGCCCTCGCCGTCGCGATGGGCACGAGCCACGGCGCCTACAAGTTTTCGCGCAAGCCCACCGGCGACGTCTTGGCGATGACGCGCATCGAAGACATCCACAAGAAAATCCCCAACTGCCACCTCGTCATGCACGGTTCGAGCTCCGTGCCGCAGGATCTCATCGCCGAGATCAACAAATACGGCGGCAAGATCCGGGAGACCTACGGCG
This sequence comes from Polyangiaceae bacterium, assembly GCA_035275365.1. GTDB lineage: Bacteria > Myxococcota_A > Polyangia > Polyangiales > Polyangiaceae > DASWDH01. The sequence continues at coordinate 3,113 of DATEMX010000484.1, forward strand.
TGCCCGTCGAAGAGATCCAGCGTGGCATCCGCGCCGGCGTCCGCAAGATCAACGTCGACACCGACAACCGCCTCGCCATCACGGCCGCCATCCGCAAGGCCTTCACTTCCAAGCCCGAGGAGTTCGATCCCCGCTACTACCTCACGCCGTCGCGCGCCGCGATGCAGAAGATCTGCGAGGAGCGCATGCGCCAGTTCGGTCAAGCGGGCCACGCGCCCGGCGTTCCCGTGGTGACGCTCGACCAGATGGCCAAGGACTACGAAGCCGGGAAATTCGGCGCCAACGCCAAGCCCGACGACCTCGCCACGCCGCACAAAGGCAAGGGCGGCGGCGTGAGCGCCATGGCGCATTGACGCGAGCTCCCCGAAAGGGGAGCTCGATGCATCGCACCGCGGAGCTTCCGCCGCGCGTCCATGCCTCTTACCTTGCGGAGGCCCCCATCGCTGCCAGAACAAGTCTGGAAACGGGCCTCGCCCACGGCCGATGTCCGTCGCGCATCTCGGCCATTGCCCGCTGCTGGGCATGACCGAGCTCAAACGCCACATCGGTGACGGGATCGATCGAACTGCACGAGCCCACGACGCTCGAAGGTGACATCACCCAGAATGCCGCGGGCGCCGGCCATGCCCTTGATCCGATGCTCTTCCCGCGAGCTGGAGCGGTGCCTGCGTGAGGCGCGGGTTAGAACCGCGCCGTCGCCTTTCGGACCCGATCCTCAGCTTTTCCATCTCTTCCAACACGGCTTTCGCGATTTCGGCATCCGATGGCGACTGCTCCGTGCGCGACGCCCCCAGCAGCTTCGAAAATACGTCATGAACCCTAATCGCGAGGAGAGCCAGATGAGTAGGATTGCTCGGCAGCGCTCCTGGCGGGAAGCAATCAGAGTGCCCGTGCAGGAAGGCTGCCGCGGCTTGCACGGCAGAGTAGTCCTTGCGGTCCTGCTCGCTCGGATACTCGAACCTCCAGCGCTCTATTTGTTCCGCAATCAGCCGAGGAGGGGTCTGGTCCAGCGCAATTCCCGTCGCGGCAAAGACCCGGCAGTCGTAGTCGCGGCAGGTCTGCGGACGGTCTTCGTAGATCGAGCATTTGTTGTCAAGCAGCATGGGGCACTCGCCTTTTGTGTTGTATCCCATCAACATGTTGCCCTTTGGTAGGCCCGGCGCAGGGAACTGGAGCGCCCTCGGGATGCGCTTGAGGGTCCGGGTCTCTTCCGGCTTGATGTGAATGAAGAGGGATGAACGACAACAGCCGGTGCAATCCCCGCAAGGGACGTCTGCACCGACGGTTTTCTGCTGCATCGCGCGCTGGGTGTCGCGGAGCCACGACGAGAATCCGCCCGCGGGCTTTTCCTTCTGCTTCGGATTGTCCTCGTCTGCGAGGCACTGCTTCTTATTCGAACCCATAGAATGCCAAGCATAGGCAGTGTGACGCAACGCGCAAACGTCACGGACGACTTCGCCGTGGAGCGCCGGCCGGCAGCTTTTGTGGCTCGTCTCGAAGGTACGTGTTCCGTCTCTCCCGTTCCTGTGCAGGGAGGGTCATGCCGATGTCGGCTCAAAGAACATGCTCACGGCCGGAGGACATCGTGCCAGTCCTACGCCGGATGTGGATGCTAAACGGTCATTCCATCATCGGCGGGCCGGTGTCGCTATCGCGTGAGGGCGCCGCCGTCGATGTTGAAGGACGCGCCGGTGATCCACGCGCTATCTTCGCTCGCGAGAAACAAGGCGAGCTTGGCGATGTCGGAGGGCTTGCCAAGGCGCTTCATGGGCACGTTGTCGCCGGCGGCCTGCACGGCCGTCGCCGGATCGGGAAAGGCTTTGGCCGAGTCCCAAATGAGCGGTGTGTCGACCGGGCCGGGACACATCAGATTGACGCGAACCGACGGGCTGTAGTCGATCGCCATCTGCTTCACGAGCGGCACGAGCGCGCCCTTCGACGCGCAGTAGGCCGGGTGATTAGGAAACGCTTTG
>DATEMX010000485.1:0-2610 GCA_035275365.1 Polyangiaceae bacterium
TAAAAGCACACGAGATTCTCGGGATCGCGCTGCCGAGAATCGAGGACACCGAGGACTGAGCGTCGCCACGAAGATCGAGGGGAAGGCGAGCAGGAAGTTTGAGGGTCTCCGAGTCAGAAATATGAGTCGGAGTCGTCGGGGGCTTGCAGGACGGCGGCGACGGTACGTCGATAGCCACGAAGGGCCCGCCGAAGGCGGTCGGCCTGACGGAGAAGCGTGCGTGCGCTGCGGCGGACCGGAGGGTCGTCGGGCGCGGCCGAGTCGTCATCGAGCAGCGGATGCTCGGCGAGGAGGGCGAGGCGTAGGGCCTTGAGGGCGGAGGTGACGAGATCGACGACGACGATCTCGGGGGCGGCGACGAGTCGCAGGAACTGGTCGGCGGTCATTTCTTTCGCGCCGATGCTGGTTTGGGCTTGGGCGTTTGGGCGAAGACATCGAGGAAGAGTTTTTCGTCGAGGCGCGCGAGCTCTCGGTCGGCAGCAACGGCGAGGAGCTCGTCGGCGAGATTCATGAGAACGCGGTAGTTTCCCGCGGCATGATCGGCAAGTGTGACACGCAATTCGCTGGTCATGAGAGAGGGGTTGCCTGCCGCCGCGAGGAGGTGATCGAGGCAAGCGAGCAGCTCGTCGCGGGAGGCATAATCGAGCGTCAGTCGCCGGCGGATGCGCGAACCGAGGGGCAAGAGCTCGGGGGCGCGGAGCCTTTCGGGCAGGCGGGCGTCGCCGGCGAAGACGACGCAGAGCAGCTGTTTGCTATCGAGATCTTTGCTGGCCAGGATACGCAACTCGCAAAGGACGGTGGTGAGGGCTTCTTGGGCCTCGTCGATGATGAGCACGGGGCGGCACCGGCTTGAGGAGATGTGGTCTGCCCACCTGGCGCGCAGCGCTTTGAATCCCGCCCACCGGTTGTGGGCGGCGAGGGGTACGGCGAACAGGTCGCCGAGCTCGCGGTAGAAGTCCATGGTGCGGCTTTGCGGGTGCTCGATCGTGCCGACGAGCACGTCGGGCAAAGCGCGCAACCGCTCAGCGAGCAGGCGCAGCGCGATACTTTTGCCTGTGCCCGGATCGCCGGTGAGCATGGCGAAGCCGCCGTCAGCGATGCCGAGCTCGATGCGCCGGACGAAGCTATCGACGGCAGGTGCGGTGAAGAGCGCTTCATGCGGAACATCGGGGCGAAAAGGGTGAAACTTCAATCCGTAGAGCGAGAGCAATTTACTCATGGGTCCTCCTGGAGGTCGTCGGTGGAATTATGTTTGGGTACGTAGGCGGGTGGCAGGCCGGTGGCGGCGTAGTCGGCCATGAGCGCACGCAGGTGCGGAGCGATGCCGACGGGGCGAGATGGCTCGTCGGTCGCGCTAGTCGAGAGCACGCGCCGAACGCGCTCGGCGTTGCGAGCTTTGTCGAGGGGCAAGAGTGTGGCCAGATGATCGCCCGAGCGCGGGTCGACCAGGTCCACGCTCGAGAGGTCCCAACGTGCGACGCGTAGCCGCAACTGCAGCAGGGTGCGATATGCGGAGGGAACTTCGAATCGAATTCCCTCGACGGTGACGGTGCCGTCGCTCCGTCGCTGTTTGCGCGAGACCTCGGTCCGGAACGCGCGTCGAAGCGCATCCGAGCTCGGACTTTCGCGGCCGACGGTGGGTCCGCGCAGGTAGCGGGCAAGCGGTGTCTCGCGAATCTCGGAGTGCTCTTTGCGCTGGTATTCCTGCTCGACCCAGGCCTGCGTTGCGGTGTTGAGTAGCTCGAGGGTGAGCTCGGGCTCGCCCTCGAGCATGGGCAAGAGGCGCCCTTCAATCTGCCCCCAGAACGATTCTTGTTTCCCGTTTTGCTCGGGCGAATACGGCAACGTCGTGTGATGTATGATCCCCAGGCGCTCGAGGCCCTCGACGGTTTCCGCGGCGATCATGGCCGCACCGTTGTCAGTCAAAAGAGCACGTGGCAGTCGGCGCTTGTGGAAGCCCTGCGACAGGCCGTGGATGAGGGTCTCCGCGGTCTCGTCGAGATACCATTGCAAGTGGCAGCAGAGGCGCGAATGGTCGTCAAGGACGCCGAGCAGCTGTGGCTTTTGCCAAAGGCCTGCGGTGGTGAGCACGGGGCGTGAGCCCTCGTGAAAGTCCAGATGCCAGAGGCCGTGGACGTGAGCCACTTCGTACGAGCGCGTCTCGCGAGCCACGAACGCTTCGCCGTCCCGATCCTCGCGATGGCGACGTTTGCGGGCGCGCAGCAGCCCCTGCTCTTTCATGAAGCGACACACCGTCGCATAGCCAGGCATCGGTCCCAGCCGCGGGTCCTCGCGCGCAAGAGCGAGGAGGTTGTCGTAATGGAGTTGGAAGCTCCATCGCGGGTGGTCGCGGTGCTGCTGGGCGATGACCTCGGTGAGCGCGGGGCCGAGGCTCGGGTGGGTGCCGGCGTGCGATGGGACCTTGCGCGCGAGGGCGGCAAGCGGATCGTTGGCGCCGCGCGCGATGTACCACCAGCGCTCGATCGTCTTGAACGAGAAGCGGATGGACTCTCCGGTGGTGGGGTGACGCCACGCGCGCTGGGCGAGCTCGGTGATGCGTGTCTTGAGCTCGCCGTCGTCGGCGGGCGCGGCCATCAGAGGGCCAAGGAT
>DATEMX010000486.1:0-3550 GCA_035275365.1 Polyangiaceae bacterium
TGGCGGCGTCCATCGAAGGGTTGAGCGTTCGCAAGAGCGCGTTGGTCGGCTTGGGATCGGCGAGGTACGTTCGCCAGCCTTCCGTGGTGGCCGCCACGAACGCGGCCACCATCTCCGGCTTCTGAGTGACGAGCTCGCGGCGCGTGACCACGACCGTGGCGTACGGGTTGTAGCCGGCCTCCGCCACGAGAAAGACCTGCGGATCGCTCCCCTTTTGGCGTGCAGCGATGGGCTCGGAGGTCACGTAGCATTGCTGACCAAACAGGGGATCGGTGAGAAAATGCGCCACACCGCCGTCGTAGGGAACGACGGTGACTCCCTCCCAAGGAAACAGGTTCTTGAGATAGGCCGCGTAGGCGAGACCCGGCTCGATGGCGAGCGTGCCCGAGCGAAATACCTCGCGCAGGCTCCCAAGCTTGCGAGATGCATGCACCATGATCCCTTGAGGCGACGTTTGAAATGTCGCGAATACGGCGACGACGTCGGCGCCGCGCGCTTTGGCGGTAACGAGCTCGTCGCCGCCCACCGTCCCGAAATCGGCGCGGCCCGTGGCGACCATTTGGACGACGGGCACACCGGCGCCGCCGCCGAGCACCTCGACTTGCAGACCCTGCCGGGCGTAGGCCCCGCTTTCGCGCGCGGCGTAGAAGCCGCCAAACTCCGGCTCCGGTACCCAGTTGAGCGCGAGCTTCAGCTTCGTGCCGGCGGCCGCCTTGGCGCCGGCGGCGTCGTCGGTGCTCGATTTTTTGGAGCACGAGGCGACGGCCAAAAGGAGCACGATAAAGGCGCGCGAGATCGAAGAGCTCACCGAACCCCTTGTACCAGCTCCGCCGTCACGACGCGGCGCGAAAGCGACGCAGCACCGCGGCCGAGACGACGTTGACGGTCGCGAACAGCGACAGGCCCAAGAGCGACGCGAGCATGACCGTGGCGAACAAGAGATCCGTGCGCAGTTGGCGGTACGCCGCGAGGATGGTGATACCGAGCCCCGCGCGGCCTTCGGAGAATCCCGCGACGAACTCGCCCACGATGGCGCCGATGACCGACAGCCCCGACGCGACGCGGAGGCCCGTGGCGATGCTCGGCAGGGCGAAGGGCAACTCCAGCTTGAAAAGCGTGTCGAACCTGCTGGCTCCATAGAGGCGAAAGAGATCGCGCAAGCGCGCGTCGACGCTGCGGACCCCCGCGAGCGTGTTCGCGACGACCGGGAAGACCGAGACGATGAACGCCGAAACGGCGACCGCGCGAAGCCCCGGGCCGAACCAAAGCACCAAGAGCGGCGCCACGGCGACGATGGGAACGGTCTGCAAGAAGAGCGCGTAAGGATAGAGACCCCGCTCGATGGTGCGCGAGAGCGACATCGCGAGACCTGCTCCCGTCCCCAAGACGAAGCTCAGGCCAAATCCGATGAGCGCGCCCTGCGCGCTCGTCAAGAGCGAGCTGCCGAGCGTCGCGGCGTCGGTCATGAACGCGCTCAGTACGGCCGATGGTGGTGGAATCAAAAACGCCGGCACCGCCAGCGCGCGCACGAGCACCTCCCAAAGGGCCGTCACGAGCACGAAGGTGACGAACGGCGGAACGACGCGGCTCTGCAAACCGTGGGAGACGCTAGGCACGGGCGGCCATCGCTCCGTTCGCGGGTTCGTTCGCTTCGAGCGCGTCGTAAAGGAGGGCTGTTTGCCGCGCGAAGGCAACGTCGGCGCGAAGGGCACCGCGTCGCAAAAGGGGCAGGTCGACCGCGTGATCGAGCACGACACGGCCCGGCCGTTTGGACATCACGATCGCCCGCTCCGCAAGATAGACGGCTTCCGAGAGCGAGTGGGTGACGAAGAGGACCGTCATACGCTTCTCGGCCCAGAGAAGCCGCAGCCGCTCATCGAGCCGCTGGCGCGTCAGCTCGTCGAGCGCCGCGAACGGTTCGTCGAGCAGCAAGATGTCGGGCTCGGTCACGAGCGCGCGCGCGATCGAGACCCGCATGCGCATCCCTCCCGAAAGCTCGTCGGGAAACCGGGTCGCCGCTTCAGAGAGCTCGACCTCCGCGATGCATCCGAGCGCGAGCTTCGCCGCTTCGGTGCGGCTCACGCCTCGCAGCTCGAGCGGCAAGGCAACGTTCTCGATCACGGTGCGCCATGGCAAAAGGTGGGCGTCCTGGAATACGAACGCGAGCGACGTCTTGGTTCCGCGCCGCGCGCTTTCGGCGACCGTCAGGCTGCCGCTCGTAGGCCGATCGAGCCCTGCCACGAGGCGCAGCAGCGTGGATTTGCCGCATCCTGACGGACCTAGCAGCGCGACGAAAGAGCCGCGCAGAATCCGGAGATCGATACCGTCGAGGGCGACCGTGCCGTCGGCAAAGACATGACGCAATCCTCGGACATCGACGGCGAAAGGCGCGGTTTCAACGAGCGGCGAGGTCAACGGGTCGCCCGAGCTTTTCTTCGATCTGGCCCTTGATGCACGCCCAGAGATCTTCGCGCGTCTTGGTTGACGTCCATCGGCGCGCCGCCGGATCGGCGTCGAAGTGCCAGGCGTTCGCCCCCGCCGCCATCCAGATTTGACGAGCCGCGCGGTGGCTGTTGACGACGAAGCGCACCCCGTCGTCGAACTCGAGTGTGAGGATGCCGCTCTCCAGATCCACCTCGAGCCCTTCGACCTCGTCGAGCGCGTCCTCGAGCGCGTGCAGGGTGCGTTCGGCGAGATCGTCGAACACTGCCTCGTCTATGGGCCCGGGCATGGCGAATCAGTGACCCGTCGCCGAGCACCGAATCTGGCACTGTAGATCGCCGGCGCCGCAGCCGCAGGGGCTCTTGGGCTTGGGCGGTGGCGCGGGCACGGCGGGCGCCGCGGGACCAGGAGCAGCCGGAGCGGCTTTCGCTTTGCCACCACCTCCGGCGGGCCGCTTCGCACCGCCCTTGTTGGCAGCGGGCTCAGCCGATGCCGCCGGCGCTGGCGTTTCGGCCGTAGGCGTGGGCACGGCCGTGACGACGGGCTCTGGCGTCGGCGCGACCGCGCTCGGCGCAGCTCCCACGGGCATCGCGGGGATCTCTTCCTTCTTGCCGCCCGAGAAGAGCGCGATGGCGATGGCAATGCCGGCGATGGCAATCCCGCCACCGATGAGGAGAGGCATGCTCGATTTTTTCGGAGCATCGGCTCCCGCAACCGGCGCGGCCTCGACGGTGCCGAGCGCGGCCGGAAATAGAAACGGCGTAGGCGCAGAAAGCGCCAAGGGAGTCGCTTCGACCGGCTTGCCCTTTTGCGCGTTGGCCAAGGCGTTGAGATCGATGAGCCCCGAGTCGTCGTTTTTGGCGGCGCCGGCCGAGCCGCTCGAACCGAAGGTCAATGAAGGCGCGGCGGCGGGCTTGGTACCGCCCGTGAGGGCATTGAGCGAAAAGAGAACCGATTGCTCGTCGCGAGCTCCCGTGAGGCTGCCGCCCGAAGCCTGAGCGGACGCTGCGGAGTTCGATGCACCGAAGACGCCCCCCGAACCGAGCGCGGCGCTGGCAGCCGCGCGCGTGACTTGCGGCGGCGCGCTCGTGGCAACTTCTTCTTCGGC
>DATEMX010000487.1:0-8033 GCA_035275365.1 Polyangiaceae bacterium
TCGCGTATCGGGAGCTCGGCGGCACGTTCCTCGACCGGCGTGACTCGACCAAGCTTGCCAACCGCCTCGTTCGTCGCCTCGAAGGGCTGGGCCTGAAGGTCACCGTAGCCGGGGCAGCCTGACCGAGGTTTCTTACTAGGCCGACGCTTCCGCGCCTTGGCGTTGAGCTGTACCCATGACCAGGTATGCGAGCCATGGGAACGGTCTGATTTCGTCCGCCGAAAACTAAAGGGCGGTATAGTCGACACTCGCCAATGGACGACCTCGAGCAGCTCGCGCACTGCCAGGCGTTGTTCTGGGCCGAGCTCGTGTGGCAGGGCTTTCGGACGAGCGGACACAAGGTCCCGTCTGAGTGGCCCGGGAGCCGTGGCCAAGCGCACTTGCTCGTCGCCGTTTCGGTCAACGGATCGCTCGATCCGCTCCACTGCGAGCGACTCGTCGAGATCATCCTGCACCGCGCTCAGTTTCTGTGGCGCGAGTTTCGCAGTTTCTACTAGCGTTTGACCGGGATCGAACAGCGTTGCTGCGATCCCAAGCAAGGGCAGCCAGGCCGCCAAACGCCGGCCTAAGAAGGCCGGCTCGCGAAGCCGCCAAGCAGAATGATGGGTTGGTGTCTTTGCATCTGGGAATGGGATCCCCATCGTTGCCGGCCGATGCGAGGCTGCGGTCGCCCTCGCCTGAGATCATCTCACGTCCTTCCAGTGTGGGCCGGCATCACCAACACCTCGTCAGGCATCCGCCGTCGAGGCCACGCCGAGGCGTGAGTTTCGCCGTTTCTGCTAGCGTTTGAAGTTCAGACCGGGCCCGCAAAAAGGCGGCTGCGGATCACCTGCAAGATGGAGCCGCAGTCCGCAGCGCCGAGGACTACCGGCGTCGGCCGTTCACGCTCGGCAGGTAGGTTCCCCAGTTGCCGCCGAACGTCGCACCTCCGCGAGGAATCCAGACCGACGCGGCGCCGAAGCGCCTCCCGTTGCTGAAGTGCACGTAAAAGGTGTGGTCCTTGTCGAGGTAACCCAGATCCCAAAGGCCATCGCCGTTGTAGTCGGCTGGGTAGAAGCGATCCTTGTCGAAGGAGTGGCCCATGTCGAAGGTGGACAGCCAGCTGCCGCCAGCTCCAGCCTCGAAGGTGCCGCCCGCGTTACGGCTCCCGTAGATCTCCTCTGACTCGGCGTTCGCCCAGGCAATGTCATCACGCCCATCCCCATTGAAGTCACCGATGTAGGCATGATCATCGCTCGCGCCAAACACACCGCCGGTATGGAGGCGCACCGGCACGGCCGACTTCGACCCCAACGAGGATGCCAGAACGACGTCTGCCCTACCTCCCCGGAAGCTCAGCAGGCTAGCCATCTGATTCGAGTCGAAGAAACCCGTGAATACGCGATTGGGATCGTTGAAATCTGGGTGCGGGGCCAGCCACACGCCCACCCATTCGAAGCCCCGACCGTTGGAGCGCTCCAGGTAGTACGTCTTGTTGCCAGGCTCGAAGAACATCAGATCGTCCCGCCCGTCGCCCGTGAAGTCGGCGACGAAGTAGCGCCCCCAGCTGCCACCGAAGCTCCCCGTCGGGACCCAGGTACCGCCACCAGGGCCGGCAAACCCACGTCCGTCGCTGAGCCGAACTTGAAAGGAGTCGTCGTTGCCCAGGTAGCCGAGGTCGGTGTAGCCATCGCCGTTGAAGTCACCCGGGAAGTACGATTCTTTCCGAGTCCCGTTCGGTTGGGTCGGCAGCCAGACGGCGGTGTCTTTCCAAGACAGGCTAGAGCGCGTCGAAGGGGCAACGTACGTGGACGAGTTGCCCGGCTCGAAGAAGGCCAAGTCGTGCGCAGCGTCCCCGTTGAAGCTGCGGCCACGGCGCGGCGTGGGCAGCAGGCCGTCCTGACAGAGGCCATTGTTGAGCAGCGAGAAGAGCGATTGGCCGATCAAGTTCAGATCTGCGCACGGCAGCGGGTTGCCTGGCGCGGGGTTGGGGAACGCGTAGCTCTCCTCGTGAACGAGCCGCGTGATGGGCGCTGCAAGCCCCAGCGCGTCGGACAGGGCGCGGTCCACCCCGATCCCCTTGAAGTAGAAAGCGGCCTGGACTTGGCCACGGTTCACGAAGTCTTGCGTCATTGCTTCGGCGCGATCGCGCGCGCGAAAGACGCTGAAGCTCGGGTTCACGTTACCGTACTCGGTCACGAACACCTGTGGCTTCTTGTTCTTTGACATGCGCGCGTTGAACGCCTCCACCTCGGCCGCTACCTGCGTGATCATTGTGTTCGTCGCGGAGATGATGGCGCTATCCGCGACCGGGCGACGGATATCCAAGGGGTACACGTGCAGCGAGACGTCCAGCGGGGCGAATGCACCATTGACGAACTTCAGCGCTTCGCGCAGGTACTCGGCAGCGTGACCGTTATACCAAGCGATGCGGCTGTACATCATATTACCCACACCCTCACCGACCTGACGCAAGATGGCGTTGGGGATGATGTCCGGCTGGCCCTGCAGCGCGCGAGACTTGGCCACGTCTACGATCATCTGCCGAAAATCATCGGGGTTCATCATCAAGTCAGGCGACCATAGCGCACCGATAGCGACGCGCGCGCTCGAGTCCTGAGTCAAGATCGCCGCGGCGTAGGCGTTGAACAGCTTCGCGTACTCTTGCGGCGTGATCGTCGGGAAGTAGTTCGGCTCGTTGCCTATCTCCCACACGTTCTGGCGTGCCGCGGGCGTCCCGCGCAACGCGCGCACGGCCTGCGTAATTTGTGGCTTGTCAGCGGCAATGAGCGCTTCAACATTCGGCGACCACCATTGGTAAGGGCCTGGATCGGACACCAAGGGTATGAGGGACTTTCCCTTGCGCTCCACCCAGTGCTTGATGGAGTCCACTTGCTGCTTGGGCGTGTAGCCTAGGCCATCGTTACGCCCGTCCAGCTTGGCCACGCGGCGCACCACCCATTCACCAGCGGCATAGTTGGTGTCGCCCGTAACGTTGGTGAGGTTTTGCAGCTGCGTGCCCGACGAGTGATTGCCTATCGCGACCCACGCCTTGGCGTGCATTTTGCCCATCATTTCGCGGGATCCATCGCCAACGAAACCGATCGTGTCGACGGCAGGGGGGCCTAACGCGCTCGCGGCTGCACCAGGCACCTCAGATGAATCGGTGCCATCGGGCCCCCCCGGCCCCTGGCCGCAGGCCGCCAGCAGAACATTGGAAGTCAGCATCACGAGCAAGGCGCGGGTCTTCATATTGCCTATGACCCGCGGGCATTCGAACGTGCGCAAGAAAAACGAACACGACCGGACCTCACGTCCCTTCCAGTCGGCAAGCACCGCCACGACCTCGTCAGGCATCGGCCGTCGCCGCCGCGCCGGGGCGTCTCAAGGCACGAGGACGATCTTGCCGATGTTTTGCCGTTCGTGCATGCGATGGTGCGCACGAGCTACGTCGTCGAACTTGAACACGCGATCGATCGTGGGATTGATTTTGCCCGCACGGTAGAGTTCGAGCAGATCGTCGATCTCATGCGTGAGCATGGCGACTTCGTTCCAGAGGTGACCGACGTTCACGCCGGCGACCGCGCGGTTTTGCTCCATGAGGCCGAGCGGCGAGAAGCGCGGAATCGACGCGAAATTCCTGGCGATGCGAAAGAGGTTTCGCTTCACGCCGCCCGACATGTTGGCAAAGCCATATGCCACGAGCATCCCCGCGGCGCCCAAGAGGTCGTACCCTTTCTTCCAATCGTTTCCGCCGAGCGGATCGAGCACGACATCGAGACCTTTGCCGTTGGTGACGCGCCGGACTTCGGTGGCGTAGTCGGCCGAACGGTAGTCGATGCAATAGTCGTAGCCCTTGTCGCGGAGGTAGCCGTGTTTGGCCGCCGACGCCGTCCCGAACACGACGACGCCCGGCACCGTGCGGCAAAGCTGCATCGCCGCGAGGCCCACGCCGCCGGCGGCCATGTGCACGAGAACGCGCGACCCTTCGCGCAGGTGCGCCACGCGAAAGAGCATATGGTACGCGGTTACATAGGCGACGGGGAGCGCCGCGCCCTCTTCGAACGACATCGAGTCCGGCAGAACGCGCGTCTGCATGACGGGCACCGTCACGGCCTCGGCGTGCCCGCCGAAGCGCGTGAGGGCCAGGACGCGCGTTCCCAGCGCGGGCGCCGTCACGCCTTCGCCGAGCGCATCGACCACGCCGGCGACCTCGTATCCAACGACGCAGGGAGGCTTGGGCGCGTCAGGATAGAGGCCTTCGCGGGCCATGAGCTCCGCGAAGTTGAGACCACACGCGCGAACACGCACCCTCACTTCGCCTGCTTTGGGAACGGGATCTCGAGCGTCGCGGATCTCGAGCACTTCGGGGCCGCCGTACTTCTTGATCCAAATCGAACGCATGACTCGGGGTGTGGATCACCGTCCGGGTGGGCGCCAGGGACCCAAGGAATGGGCCCGGCCATCGCCTCAGGAGCTAGAACACCGAGCGGTTTCCAGGAACTGGACGGAGTCCACGGAGGCCCACGGAGCGCAGCGGAGTGCTCCGGCGGGGCGGGGCGAAGCCTCGGTGAAAAGAACCTAGAACACCGAACGGTCAAAACGTTCGGTGTTCTAGGGTCGTTTGCGACGGTGCGGCGTCGGCGCCGTCTTCTTCTTCGTCGGTGGCGTCGTCTTCTTGGTCGACGCGGGCTTCGTCGATTCGACCGAAGGCGGAGGGGGAGACGCCGGACGCGCCGCTGGCACGGGCGCCGCAACCTGGGCAGGTGGCGGCGAAGCCTCCAGGTTGGACGGTGGATCGCCCGCGCCAGCTTCGCCTTCGGGCGCGATCGATTCGGTCCGCGAGGGCGTATTCCCGTTCAGCGGCGCGGCCGCCCCTGGCTCGGGCGCATGGCCCACAGGCTCGCGCGGCACTTCGGCCGCGGCAGAGCCCATCTGCGGGGGATCGAAGGTCGGCAAGAGCGCGGTGGCCGCGCTGGGCAGGGCGGCCAGCGAAACGCCGCCCTCCGCGCCCACCGGCGCGGGAAGTTGGGACGCGCTCATGTCGCGCGACGAGACGTAGTAGGCGGCCGCGCCGGCCGCAGCGAGGAGCGCGAGCCATTTGATCGTGCCCTTGCTCCGGGGCTTTTTCGTGCCCACCGACGAGTCGTGGGCTGCCGTGAGCGACGTTGGCAAGCCGCGCGAATGCACGGTGTCTGCGTGCGCCAGCGCCGCGTCGCCGTCGTCGAACGACAGCCGCACCGTGGCGAGCGACACACCCGCGATGGCCTGATAGGCGTCGCGGACGGCCTGCCGCATGGTGGTGGCGTCGCCCCACCGATCTTCCTTGTTGAAGGCGAGCGCCTTGTCGACGACCTGGAGTACGGGAATGGGCGCCATCGGCACGAGCGTGGCGATGGGCGGCGCTGGCTGCGTCATCGCCGCGAGGAGCTGCTCGTTGATGGTCTCGGCGACGTGGACGACGCGCCCCGTGAGCAGCTTGAACATCGTCGCACCCACCGCCCAGAGATCGGTCCTCGCGTCGACCTCGTCCCACCGCGCGCGCGCTTGCTCAGGCGCCATGTAGGCCGGTGTTCCCATGGTGGAGCCGGAACGGGTCGCGCTCGTCTGCGACGAGACCTCACGCACGCGCGCGATGCCGAAGTCGAGCACTTTGACGACGCCGGCGCGCGTGAGAAAAATGTTGTCCGGCTTGATGTCGCGGTGAACGATGTGCTTCGCGTGGGCGAGCGCGAGGACATCGAGCACCTGGTCGGTGATGAGCAATATCTCCTCGATAGGGAGCGAGCGTCCCTTGCGCTCGAACCGGTGCGCCAGCGTCTCGCCGTCGAGCAGCTCCATCACCAAGAAGACCGAGCCGTCGTCGGCCGTCTCGTCGTCGTCGACCGTGACCGCCCCGGGATGTTCGACCTTGTTGGCCGCGTAGCCCTCGCGCAGAAAACGCGTGCGCACCTCGCTGTCGATGGAGAGCTCGGCGTGGAGCATCTTCACGGCGACGCGCTTGCCGTTGCGGTGGGTGGCCGAGTACACCGCCGCCATCCCACCTACACCGATCAGCGCGTCGAGCCGCCACTTCTCTTTGAGCGTGTTTCCGACACGCTGCTCTGCCCGCTCGATGACGGGATCGACCGTTTCGTCCATCCGAGACCATGAGCCTACTACCGGGCCGTCCATCGCGCGAGACCTTCGGCTTTTTCGCCTGGGGCGTCGTGAAAGCCCCTATGATGCTACCCTCCTCGTCCTCGGAGCCAGCCCTCTCGTCCATGACCAACTCCTTCGTGCCGGCCCGGCCTGACGAGCTGCCTATCGACGGCGACGCGGTCGTCATCCTCGACGAGTTGGTGCGACGAGCGACCCGCTTCGGCTCGAGCGACATCCATCTCGAACCCAAGCGCGACTTCATGCAGGTGCGATTTCGCATCGACGGCACGATGACCGAGCAGGGCGTCGTCACGGCTGAGGTCGCCCCGCAAGTCATCTCGCGTATCAAGGTCCTCTCTCGGATGGACATCTCCGAGCGCCGGCTGCCGCAGGACGGCCAGTTTACGCTCGAGCCCGGTCAGGGCGGGCGGGTGCACCTTCGGGCGTCCACCTTCCCGTCGTCGCTCGGCGAAAAGATCGTGCTCCGCATCTTGCTAGGCCAGAGCCTCATTCCGTTCGACCGCCTGGGAATGAGCGCGACGATGCGCGCACGCGTGCGCGAGCTCGTCACCAAGCCACAGGGATTTCTCGTCACCTGCGGCCCCACCGGCTCCGGCAAGACATCGACCCTCTATGCCTTTCTGCAGCTCATCGACACGACCTCGGTCAACGTCGTCACGCTCGAAGACCCCATCGAGGTAGAGCTCGCCACGATCACGCAGGGGCAAACGAACCAGCGCACCGGCTTCACGTTTGCGGCAGGCCTGCGCGCCATCTTGCGACAGGATCCGGACGTGATCCTCGTCGGCGAGATCCGCGACGCCGAGACGGCCGCCATCGCGCTCCAAGCATCCCTCACGGGGCACCTCGTCTTGACCACGCTGCACACCTCCGACACCGTGGAGACCATCGTTCGGCTCGTCGATCTCGGCATTGAGCCGTGGATCATCGCCAACGCCCTGAGCGTGGTGCTGGCACAGAGGCTCGTGCGCGTCGTCTGCCGCAACTGCGCCGAGGCCTCGGTGCTCATCGGCGATCTCGTCGAGGGCGACGAGCTCTTGCTCGAGGCAGGTACGTCGGTGGTCACACCCAAAGGGTGCGCCCAATGCCGGGGCACGGGCTATCGCGGACGCACCGGTATTTTCGAGACGCTCGAGATGACCGACGACATCCGCGAGCTCGTCAAGAACAAAGCCACGTCCGTCGCCTACCGCGATCTCTTGCGCGCACGAAAGATACCGTCGATAAGGCAGATCGGACTCGAGAAGGTGCGCGCTGGAATCACCACCGTCGACGAAGTGCTCCGGGTGACCTGAGACAGGGCCCCGGCGAGAGGTCGCCCTCGCGGCCAAGGTCCGTCTACTTGGGGGCCTTGGTTTCGCCGAGCGCGAGGATCGTGGCGAAGTGTTCGGGGGAGACGGGAACCACCGAGAGGCGCGGGTGCGTGATGAGCTTGAACCCTTCGAGGCTCGACTGTTTCCTCATGACCTCGAGCGTGACGGGCTTTTTGAACGCGAACGCGGGCGCCAGATCGACGACCGACCAATCTTCGCCCTTCGCCGTGGGATCGGGGTACGCCTCGCGCACGACCTTGGCCGCGCCGACGATCTCTTTGCCGACGTTGGAGTGGTAGAAGAGCGCGATGTCGCCCTCCTTCATGGCGCGCAGGTTGTTTCTCGCCATGAAGTTGCGCACGCCGTCCCATACGGCGCGCCCCTCTTTTTGTAGGCGCTCCCAGGGGTAGGTATCGGGTTCGCTCTTCACTAGCCAATATTGCCGCGGCATGGGAAGATTTTCCTAGCACTGCTGCCGTTTCTCTCCAAGAACCGATCGGTGTCTAGGGTTTGGGCGCCAAGATCATGATGCCTTCGGAGACCTGCTTGGAGAGGGCCTGCTCGTCTTCTTTTCCGAGC
>DATEMX010000488.1:0-6022 GCA_035275365.1 Polyangiaceae bacterium
CATGCCAAATTGAGAAGTGAAGCAGAAAGGGGTCCCCCGTCGTTCGTGACTTGGCATCCAGGCATGCCGGCATGGCAAGTATCTACGCTCTCGAATCTGGGGGCCGGATTTTCGCCGCGCGGCAGCAGTTCTCCACGGGCGAAGGACCCACCTCGACGCACGAAACGCGGCAGGTTGTCGTGTGGTCGTCAGCTACGCAGACGGGCCGTTCCTTCTAGGCTCGATCAGTCGCCGGCTTCGATCGACGAGCTCGCTTCGACGCTCGAGCCGGTTTCTGTCGCCGCGCCGTCGTCGGTCGACGAGCTCGCCTCGATCGACGAGCTCGCCTCGATCGACGAGCTCGATTCGCCTGCTGCCTCGCTCGCCTCGGCTGCCGCTTCGGATTGGCCTTGGCTGGCGTCGGCGCCGCCGTCACCGAGCGGCAACGGGCGACACACTTCAGGCTCCGTCGTGAGGGGCGTCGAAGGCCCCCGCGGAGCAACGGCGCAGATGCGCCGTGACGAAGGATTGACGTCGACGACGCGCCGCGCCGGATCATTGCTGACGTCGAGGCAGGCGTATTCGGCACGGCAGTCGCCGCCGCTCTCGCACACCTTCATGCAGAAGGTGCGCTGGAACCTGGCCGAGAGTGCGGGGCTCGCGCACGAAGGCTCGCTGAACGCCACGCACACGGAGTCGTCCGGGCAGCGGTTCGGTTCGCAATTGAACACAGTGCAGTAGCCGGCCGGCTGGGTGACGTCGCAGAGGCGATCGCCTTGCACCGAACAATCGGTCGAGATCGAGCACTTGTCCCCGATTTCGGGCTTGCAACCGGTCGCGGCGATTCCCGCCAACAACGACAGGAGCAGCCAGCCATGCTGCCGAAAGTGGTCCCATTGGCTGCGACCCTTGCCCGGGGAATTCATCGGGCGCACCCTACGCTCCGCTCGGTCGACTCGCAAGGGATACGAGGCCGATTCGTGGGCCCTTTCGTTGACAGAGGGGTCTTGGAACTCTACATATCACCCCGCACAAGGAGAGCACGCAGATGGCTACGTACATCACTTCGGATTGCATCAACTGCGGGGCTTGCGAGCCGGAGTGCCCGAACGATGCGATCAGTGAGGGGGACGATATCTACGTCATCGATCCCGATCTTTGCACCGAATGCGTCGGTTTCTACGACCACGAAGCCTGCCAAGCCGTTTGCCCGGTCGAGTGCTGCCTGCCTGATCCCGGCCGTCCCGAGGCCGAGTCGCTCCTCATCGATCGCGCCATTCAGCTTCATCCCGACGACGGCGACTTGAAGAAGCGCGCAGCCGCCAACGACTATCCTTCTCGGTTCCGCAAGTAAGCGCGCAAGCCGCGCTCGATCGAACGTGGCACGGCCCTCTACCGAACTAGGGCGTGTCCCTGAATTCTGGAACCCGTAAACGTGCCCGTGCCCGTGCCCGTACACGAAGGTGAGCAACTTCTGCGAGGAGGAGCCGATAGGATGGGCACACATCGCCCAACTCGGAAAACTTTCCGGCGAAAAAGCCGGGCACGGGCACGGGCACGGGCACGCGTACGGGCTCCGGCCTCCGAATATGGGGACACGCCCAATTGCTCATTTCTTGGCTTCCATAAGAGCGTGTGAGACCTTGGGCGTCATGCAGCGCGTGATGCTCTTCGCCGAGCGAATTTTGCCGATCGCCATCCTGGCGACTGCCGCCGTGGGAGCCCCGGTGATGATGCTCGCACCGGAGGGCTTTCCCCGCTTGAGGTCCCTCTCCAAGGAGCTCGAGCAAGTCGAAAGCGAGAACGCGGCCCTGCGGCAGCAGATCCAGCACCTGCGCGGTCGCGTCGATCACCTTCGAGAGGACCCCGTAGCGGTCGAGCGAATCGCCCGCGACGAGCTCGGCCTCGTCCGAAGTTCCGAGGTCGTGTTTCAGTTTCCGCGGCGCTGAGAAGCGCTGGTAACGTAAAGCCGTGACGGTCGAACTGGGGCGCCGCCTCCTCGCATCGGGCGCCGTTGCGCCTGCCGAGCTCCGAAGGGCGCTGATCCGGCACCTCAACACCGGAGTGTGCTTGGCACGAGCACTCCTCGAGCTCGGCCAGATTTCGGAACGCGCCCTCGAAGACGAATTGTCGCAATCGGTGATGCCCACGCTCAAGACCATCGTGCCGCTGCCGGCCGTCATCGACGAGCTGCCGAAGGCCTTTTGTCAGCGACTCATGAGCGTCCCCGTCCGTCGCGATCCTCGAACAGGGCTCGTCGACATCGCCACCGTCGATCCGTTCGACGCGCACATCGCCGACGAGTTCGCCCACCACGTGAAAAGTGAAGTGCGCCTTCTCCGAGGTTCTTATGCGGCGATCGAGCAAGCTCTCTCCCGCATCGCGCAGGGCGAATATTCGTCGACGGTGATCTTGCGCAAGTCGACGCCGCCGCCGGCAAGGCCCCCGAACGCGCGAGCCTTGCCGAGCGATCACCCCATCCCGCTCGTGCGCAAGACGGCGCGCGATCCGGCCGTGGAGGTGCTCGGCATTCGCGACATCGGGAGCGAGACGGCCCACTCGCCGGTGATGAACGAGCGCGGCGAGCCCATCATCTCGCTCCGCCCCACGCGCTCGCGCCTTTTCACCATGCCTCCCGACACTTCGCGGGGCCCTTTTTCGCCGCGAGCACCGGTGGCGCCCTTCGCCGACATCGAGAGTGTGCTCCTTGCGATAGACTCCGCCGCGAGTCGCGACGAAGTGACCGATTGCCTCATCGTCGGAATGAGCACCGTGGCCTATCGGGTGGGCGTGTTCGCCGTGAAAAGGGGCGGCTTTCGCGGCGTGGCGTGCAACGCGCCGCTCGGAGACTCGTCGATCTTCCACATGCTCGAGATCTCGTCGGAGGCGCCGACCATCCTCGGAATCGCCGCTTCGAGCGGCTCGTACCTGGGGCCGCTCCCGCGAACGGCGGCACACGACCCGCTGCTGCAATTCATGCAAGAAACCTCGAGCGAGGTCGCGGCGGTGCTCATTCGCGTCGGCGGTCGCCCCGCGGTGGTGCTGTTCGCCGACGACCTCGGCGACACCTTGGTAGCGACGCGACGCGCCGAGGAGCTCGGCAAGCGGGCCAGCCGAGCCTTCTCGCGTCTACTCAAACAATCGAAGGGCGAGCGAAGAGGTTAGCGCGTGAAAAATCACGATCCGCGAGAAGCCGCCTACCGCGAACAGCGCGCGCGCTGGAGGGAAGCGGGGCGAGCGAAAACACCGCCCCGGCCTAATCCAGGGCTCTATGCCGGCGGCTATGATCCGCCGGATCTCTATGGCCCCGACGATCTCGCCGACATGGGCTTCGACCCGGCGAGCGATCTCGGCTTGCCCGGCGAGCCCCCGTTCACGCGCGGGGTACAGCCGCAAATGTTCCGCGCCAAGACCTGGACCATGCGGCAATACGCCGGCTTCGGCACGGCGGACGAATCCAACGAGCGTTACCGCTATCTGCTCGCACAGGGTCAAACGGGCCTCTCGGTGGCCTTCGATCTGCCCACGCAAATGGGCCTCGACTCCGACGACGAGCGGGCCCGGGGCGAGGTCGGCCGCGTGGGCGTGGCCATCGACTCGATCGACGACATGCGGCGCCTCTTGCGGGGGCTTCCGCTCGGCGAGATCTCGACGTCGATGACGATCAACGCGACGGCGGCGATCTTGCTGTGCCTCTACATCGCCGTCGCCGAAGAGCAGGGCGCCCCGCGCGATGCCATCCGCGGAACGATCCAGAACGACATCTTGAAGGAGTACATCGCGCGCGGCACGTACATCTATCCGCCCGAGCCTTCGCTCCGCCTCATCAGCGACGTGTTCGCGTTTGCTCGCCGCGAGACGCCGAAATGGAACACGATCTCGATCAGCGGCTACCACATGCGCGAGGCGGGCTGCGACGCGATTCAAGAGGTGGCCTTCACCCTCGCCAACGGCATCGCCTACGTAGAAGCCGCGACGAATTCGGGGCTCGACGTCGACGAATTCGCCGGCCAGCTCAGCTTCTTCTTCAACGGCCACAACAATTTCCTCGAAGAGGTGGCCAAGTTCCGCGCGGCGCGCAAGATTTGGGCGAGCGTCATGGCCGAGAGGTTCGGTGCCCAGACCGACAAAGCGCGCGCGCTCCGATTTCACTGCCAAACGGCAGGAATGACGCTCACGGCACAACAGCCGCTCAACAACGTCGTGCGCGTCGCCTTGCAAGCGCTCGCCGCGGTGTACGGCGGCGCCCAATCGCTGCACACCAACTCGTTCGACGAAGCCCTGGGCCTGCCCACCGAGGAGGCCGTAACGATCGCCCTTCGAACGCAGCAGATCATCGCCCACGAAAGCGGCGCGAGCGACATCGTCGATCCTCTGGCGGGAAGCTACGCCGTCGAAGCACTCACGCGCCGCATCGAAGACGGCGCGCGCGCGTACATCGCGCGGATCGACGAGATGGGCGGCGTGGTGCGCGCCATCGAGCAAGGGTTCGTGCAACGCGAGATCCAAGCGACGGCCTACGCCTACCAACTCGACATCGAGCAGAAGCGACGCGTCGTCGTAGGCGTCAACGATTTCGTCAAAGGCAGCCCCAAGGTTCCGATCTCGAAGATTGATCCGCGCATCGAGGTCGAACAGGTCGAGCGGCTCCGCCAGTTTCGCGCGGCGCGCGATGCCGGGCCCCACGGTGCAGCGCTCGAGCGGCTCGACCGCGCGGCGCGCACGCGCGACAACTTGGTGCCGCTGGTCCTCGACGCCGTGCGCGCCGGCGGCACCGTCGGCGAGATCAGCAACGTGCTGCGCGGTATCTTCGGAGAGTACGTTCCGCCGATCTCGATTTAACCGAGCATCATGCTCGGTCGTGTAGCATTACTGCGGGGAGTCTTGGCATCGGCAGATCACGATCAGCAAAAATGACGCTAAACCAACGTAAGATCCGGCGAGAAATCCCCCGCAGTAGTGTTAGATCGGCTCTTCGTGGCTCATGCAGTGCAGCGTGCCGAGGCCCCACACGAGGTCCGTAGCGTGGATGCCCACCACCTCGCGCCCCGGAAATAGTTCGGCGAGAATGCCGAGCGCGACGCGATCGTTGGGATCGTTGAAGGTCGGCACGAGCACGAGGTCGTTGGCGATGTAGAAGTTGGCGTAGCTCGCGGGAAGTCGCACGGCGTCGAAGGCTACCGGCGCCGGCATGGGGAGCTCGACGACCTCGAGCTTGCGGCCGCGGAAGTCGGTCATCGCGCGCAGGCGTTCGAGGTTTTCGGCGAGCGGCTCGTAGTTCTCGTCGCTCGTGTTCTTCTCGCGGGCGATGACGACGACGCCGGGCCGTACGAAGCGCGCGAGATCATCGACGTGTCCGTGCGTGTCGTCACCGGCGATCCCGCGGCCGAGCCAGAGCACTCTTTCGACCCCGAGGTAGTCGGCGAAATACCGCTCGAGATCGGCGCGCGATAGCCCGGGGTTTCGTTGCTGAACCTCGCTGAGCAGGCACTCCTCGGTCGTCAGCATCGTGCCCTCGCCGTCGAGATCGATGCTGCCGCCCTCGAGCACGACGACGCGCGACCCGCCGCCCTGCCCGGGCGCCTTGGGCACGAATCGCCGCAGAGCGCGGTGCTCGGCGATGCGGGCAGGAACGCGGTCGTCGCGCAGGTGATTTTCGTACTTGGCCCAACCGTTGAAGGCCCAATCGACGACGGCGATCTCGCCGTCGCTCTTCACGAAGCTCGGGGCGCTGTCGCGCATCCAGGCGCGATCGGTGGGTATCGTCACGAGCTCGACCTTCGTCAGGTCGACGCCCGCCCTGCCGAGCGCGGCTCGCGCCGAATCGGCGCCGCGAGCGTTCTGAACGAGCAAGCTCACCTGCTCATGGCGCGCGAGCCGCCGTATGATTTCGGTATAGACCCACACGATGGCGGGCAGCTTGCCCGGCCAATCCTCGGCGTGATGAGGCCAGCCGAGCCAAGTGGCGCGGTGCGTCTCCCATTCGGCCGGTTGGCGAAACCCGAGCGCCGCCGGCGTGCCTTTCGCTATTCGAGCCACCGCC
>DATEMX010000489.1:0-4097 GCA_035275365.1 Polyangiaceae bacterium
TGCGGTGGGCTACGTGGGCCCCTCGCGCGATCTCGATCTCGCCATCGCCATCCGCACGATCCTCTGCAAAAAAGGTCAATTCGAGATTACGGCGGCGGCGGGCATCGTCGAGGGTAGCGTGCCCGCGCTCGAGGCCAAAGAGACACGCAACAAGGCGCGCGCGGCCCTCTCCGCCATTCGGGCTGCCCGCGGGAGGTAACGATGGAACGACGCGATCTCGCTTTTACCGAGGTGCGTTTGCCGGTGATCGGCCAGGGGACCTGGAACATGGAGAACGACGACGCCGACGAGGCGGTGTCGACCCTCCGCGCCGGATTCGACGCCGGCATGACCCACCTCGACACCGCCGAGCTCTACGGCAGCGGGCGCGTCGAAGAACGGATCGTGCGAAGGGCGATCGAAGGTCGTCGCGACGAGCTCTTCTTGGTCTCCAAGGTGATGCCCAGCAACGCCTCTCGTGCGGGGACCATCAAGGCGTGCGAGCAAAGCCTCCGCCGCATGGGGACCGATCGTCTCGATCTCTATTTGTTGCACTGGCCCGGCAGCCATCCCCTCGAAGATACGCTCGCGGCGTTCGTGGAACTGAGGAAGGCCGGCAAGATCCGCTTCTTCGGCGTGTCCAACTTCGACGCGTCCGACCTCGAGGAGGCCGTGGCCATCGTCGGCGAAGGGCAGATCGCCGTGAACCAAATCCTCTACAACCTCGAAGAACGCCGCATCGAGCACCGAGCGATGCCGTTCTGCGAAGCACACGGCATCGCCGTCGTCGGCTACAGCCCGTTCGGAGCGGGCAGCTTCGTCTCCGAGCGGAGCAGGGGCTACGGGGTCCTGTCGGCGATCGCCAAGGCTCGCGGGGCGACGCCGCGCCAAGTAGCGCTTCGGTTCTTGGTTCGCAAGAAGAACCTCTTCGCGATCCCCAAGGCTTCGAGCCTCGCCCACGCGCGCGACAACGCGGGGGCGGGGGCGTGGGAGCTCACCCCCGACGAGATTCGCAAGATCGACGAAGCCTTTCCGCGCGGTCCCGACCGCGGCGGCTTACCCACGAACTAGTGTCACGCGGCGAAAATCTGGCCCCCAGATTCGAGAGCGTTGAGATGCTGGTAGATCGGCGCCGGAGGTGCCGTGGGGGTGGGGCCCTGTTCCGGGCTTGCCCCGGCGGGGCGGGGGCGAAGCCCCCGGAGACAAAGTGATAGTGCCAGGCGGCGAAGCCGCCTCCGCGCAAAGCGCGGGCTTGGCCAAAGTCGAGCCCGACTTTGGCCAAGCGGCACTAGCGCGGCTGCAGCCGCTGGCGCGCCTCGTGCAACGAAGGGGGGCGAACGGCTTAGGATGAGCGTGTCCTGCGCAGGTCCTACACAGACGCAGAGGTTACCCATGCAACGACTGGAACCGAGCCTTTCGCACGCCTCCGACGATGCGTCGACGACCGATCTCGTCAAGGAAGCCCTTGCCGAAGCCAAGGAGCTCATCGCTCTCGAAGTTCTCTTGGCGAAGGACGAAGTCAAGCGCGAGGTGGTTGCCACGAAGAGCGCGGGCATCGCGCTCGGCGCCTCCGCCGTCGTTCTCATCCTCGCCATCGCACTCCTCTTGGTTTCCGTCGCGCTCGCGATCTTCCCTGGTCCGTTTCCCGCGCTCGTCATGGGGCTCGTTCTCATGGCCAGCGCAATGATCGCGGCGCTAGCGGGCTTCAAGCTCCTGCCCAAAAATCCCCTGGGCCAAACGCGCAAGCGGCTCGCGACCGACCTGGAAGCCGTGAAGGAGCGCGCGCTATGAACGACGAAGATAGCGTCCGCCTCGAGCTCGAGCGCGAAGCCGACGATGCCAGGGCGCGCCTATTGGGCACGATGGGGGCTTTGGAACAGCGCCGGCACGAGGTGCTCGACGTGAAATGGCAGCTCGGTCGACACGCCGGCTCGATCGCGCTCGTATGCGTCTCGGTAGCGCTCGGTGTGGGCGTCCTCGCCGGCACCTCGTCCTTTCGCGCTCGCCTCGTGAAGGAGCGGCGCCGCAAGGAGCGCTGGCGAGCGGTGAGCCGCCTCTGGCAACACCCCGAACGCGTGGCGGCACGGCAGCATCGCCCCTTACGAACCCTCGCGCGTGTGTTTTTGGTGGCCGCGGCGACGCTCGCCGCCGCCGAAACCGCAAAGCGCCGTGTTTTGAAGGGCAAGAAACGCCGCTACCTCGCCGCATCCCTCGAGCCCCAGGGTGTGTAGCGCGGGCGAGGCAATGCAAAATCAAATAGAGTATTAAAGCCAGCCTTCGGCGCGGTACCAAGCCGCAGCCAAGCGCGCTCCGCGCGCCCAATCGACCTGGGGCGTCCAACCGAGCTCGTCGCGCGTCGTTTGGGCGTCGCAAACCCAATGGGGAGCCGCGAGCTCATTGACCTTGTCGCGCGTCAGCATGACGGCCTTCTTGCGAACCTTGCCCCAGCTCTCGGTGGCCACGGCCGCCCCTCGAAGGACGAAGAAAGGAATCGAGAAACGAAGGAGCGCGCGCCGCTCGAGGACGCGCTCGAGCTCGGCCAGCATGTCGCGCCACACGTACACGTGGCCGTCTTCGACGAAGTAGCAACGGCCGCTCGGCACGTCGGCGAAGAGCGCGCGCACGCAAGCGCTCGCGGCGTCGGCCCCGTAGACGATGCTCAACGTGTTTCGGCCGTCGCCCAAGAACGGGAGCACGCGACCGGAGACCATCTGAAAGAACGTGAACGTCTCGTTGTCGCGCGGCCCGTAGATCATCGGCGGGCGAATGACGGTAACGTGGAGCTCGTCTTTGGCGGCGAGCACGGCCTTTTCCGCCTTGAGCTTCGACCGCCCGTAGTGCGTGACGGGGTTGCAGACTCGATCGGCGGGGACCGGCTTGCCGTCTTGCGAAGGGCCGACCGCGGTCAAGCTGGAGACGTAGACGAAGCGCCGAATGCCGCGCTTCTTGGCCGCGGCGAGGAGGTTCTTCGTTCCATCGACGTTGACGACCTCGAACTCGGCCGGCGTGCGTGCTTTGACGAGGCCCGCCGAATGGACAATCGCCTCGACGCCGTCGGCGGCGGCATCGACGGCCTCGGCATCTTCGACCGACCCATACGCGAACGTTACGTTGGGAAGGGCCGCGAGAAACTTCTTGTTCGAGCTCTTGCGAACGAGGGCCACGACTTCGTGTCCGTCTTTCGATAGCTGCTCGGCGACGTAGGATCCCAGAAACCCCGAACCACCGGTGACCAGTACTTTCATGTTGCCGGATCCATCGTGCTCACAGCTCCCGTTCGTAAACCCGGTACTTCTTGTAAATCTTCCCGCCCATGAACTTGATGCCGACGTTGACCGGAGCGTTGTCTTCGACGGTCCACGAAAGCTCGCCCCACTTGATGCCGAGGCGCTGACCGGCTCGGTTCATCTCGACGTAGAGGTGGGTCGAGAGGCCAGCGTACTTGCGCACGTGGCGGTACTTCCTACGGATGCCCAGAAGGGCGAGACGGGCCGTCTTCGCCCCCTCCACTTTGAGGCGCCAGAGGAGCTTCGGCAGCCCGAAGGGAAAGAGGCTCCCGTTGAGATCCTTGATGAGCTCGTTGATGTTGGGGAGCGCGATGGCGAACGCCACCGGCTCGCCGTCGATCATGGCGACGCGCGTGAGCTCCGGCACGATCAAGAGCTTCAAATCGGCGGCGAGCTTGCGCAGCTCCGGTTGGCTCATGGGCACCGAGCACCAGTTGTCGGCCCACGCGTCGTTGAAGATATCCATGACGACGGCGACTTCTTCGTCCATCCGCGTGGTGTCGAGGGTGCGCGTCTTGACCTCCGGCAGCCCCATGATCTCGTCGTGCGCCTTCTTCGCGCGCGGGGGCACCTCTCCCACGGTGTAGCGCCAAGCGTAGAAGTCCTTGAGCTTGGGCAGCCCCGCTTGCTCGATGAGGCCACCCTGATACGCGCGGTGGTGGGGCATCATGATCATCGGCGGCGTGTCGAAGCCTTCGACGAGGCAGCCGAGCTCTTCGTTGATGTTGAGCGAGAGCGGACCGCGAATGCGCGACATGCCCCGCGCTTTCAACCAAGTGGCCGCGCGATCGAGCAGCAGCTTGCAGACCTCGGCGTCGTCGATGGTGTCGA
>DATEMX010000490.1:0-6294 GCA_035275365.1 Polyangiaceae bacterium
GGCGGCGTCGTGCAAGAGAACGATTTCGCCGTCGCCCAGACGCGACACGACGCGGCGGGCGACCGTGTCCGTTCGGGCGCGCACGCCGTCGCGCGATCGAACGGACCATCCCACGATGGTGAGCCCCAGATCGGCGGCGGCGCGCGCGATGCGCGGGTTCGTTTGGCCCACGGCCGGCCGATAAAAGCGAGGCCTCTCCCCGAGCGCGCCTTCGACCACCGCGATCGCCCGAGCGAGATCGGCGCGGACGGCGGCCAGAGGCCGAAACGAGAGGGCGCGGTCGTGACGATCGCCGTGAATGGCCACGAGGTGTCCCCGAGCGACCATCTCGCGCAGGAGCTCACCGTGCTCTCTCGCCTTCTCGCCGATGACGAAGAAGGTCGCCTTCGCGCCCGCACGGTCGAGCGCGTCGAGCACGGCACGGGTGTGAGTGGGGTGGGGCCCGTCGTCGAAGGTCAGCGCCACCCCCTTGGCTCCTTCGGGCCCCCGCCAGAGCACCTCGGCAAACATCTCGAGCGAAGGGTCCAAGACCCCCCAGGTGACGAGCGCGCCGTACCCGACGAACGCCGTCACGGCCACCCAAAGCGGCGCAGGCGAGCTGAAGAGCGATCTGGCAACGAGGGCGAGCGCCGCGAGCGTTGCCGTCAACAAGATCGCCCGGCCTGTCGTCATGGGCAACGGAGTCTAGCGCTCCCGCCCCCGGAATGTCCGCGCGCCCCGGCAGGGCGCAGCATGTTATGCTGGGAGAGCCTGTCTTGACCGACCAAGGCGCGGGCTCTACAAACGTGGAAGCGCCCGCAAAGGACACGCCCCATGCCCTTCATCATTACGGAAAACTGCACGGGATGCACCGCGTGCATGAAGCGCTGCCCGACGGACGCCATCACCGGCGAGCGCAAGCTGCTGCACGTCATCGATCCCGAGCTCTGCATCGACTGCGGCGCTTGCGGGGTCGTCTGTCCCGACGAGGCCATCTACGACAACGAGGGCAACCTCTGCGACATGCTGAAGGCCAACGCAAGGCCCGTCGCCTTCGTCGATCTCCAGTCGTGCGTCGGGTGCGAGTGGTGCGTGTGGGCTTGCCCGTTCGATGCGCTCGTCATGGGCAAGACGCCCGGCGCCGGTCCCAACGACAAGGGCGCCGGCTGGGAGATCGCCGTCCTCCTCGAGAAAAAGTGCGTCGGCTGCACGCTCTGTGAGCTCGACTGCCCCTACGACGCCATCCACATCTTCCGCAAAGACTCCGAGAAGGCCGCTTGGCAGGTCGAGCGCAACACGCGCTTCGAAGAAGAGATCGGCATCCGCCCTGCCGCCACGGGATCCGATCCCGACGAGAAAGCGGCGTGACGGCCGAGCCGCGGCTCAACTTCACGCGCTCGTTTCCTCCCGACGCCGATCTCGAGCGCCTCGTCGCCGCGTTCGAGGCCGGCGATTACCTCACCGTTCGCAACGAAGCGCCGAAGCTCGCCGGCCGAACGGAAAACCCCGACGTCAAGAAGGCTGCGCTCGACCTGCGGAGGCGCCTCGAGCCCGATCCCGTGCAGCTCTACTTGCTCGGCTTGACGTTCGCGCTGCTCGCGTTCTTGACGGCATGGTTTTACCTGCACCGACATTGAGAGCGTCGGCCTTCGCGCTATTTGCCGTTTCGAGCGGCGCGCTGCTCATCGCTTCGTGCGGCGCGGCGCCACCAGGGCAAACTCCCCGAGCCCAAACCTTCGAGAAGCTCCCCGAATGCCCCGCCCTACGGTTTCTGCCGCTCGCCGACGGGGTCCAATGGGCCTACGACGCGACGGACGAGAGCGGCGCCGAGGGCATGTTCGTCACGCGCGCGAAGCGCCTTTCGGGGTCTCGCTTCTCGCTCGGAGCGGCGCAAAGCTCGCACGTCGTCGAAGTGCGAACCGACGGCATCGTCCGGGTGGAGAGCGAAACCTATGCGTTGAAGGCGCCGCTCGTCCTCGGCGCCGAATGGATCGGCGAATCGGGCGCGATCGTGCGTATCACCGCGGCCGATAGCATCGCCCACGTTCCCGCTGGCAAGTTCGTGGGCTGTCTCGAGACCACCGAAGAGCTCCGCCGCGCGGCGCGCGCGGCGGCCGCGCCATCGAACCCCGCCCGGCGCGTCACCACGACGTATTGTCCCGACGTCGGTGTCACCACGCTTCGCGTCGAAGCATGGGAGGGCTCGCGACACATCGACGAGCGGGCCACGCTGCGTTCCTTCGGCAAGCCGGTCGAATTGAAATAAACCCCCGACGTGGTTGCTGGGAGAGCGTTGACGTAGTCTATGAGCGTGCCAGCATCGACTTTTCCGAGTGTGCTCTTCCTCTGTACGGGCAACTACTATCGAAGCCGTTTTGCCGAGCTCGTCTTCAATCACCTCGCCGCCGCTTCGGGGCTCGCGATTCGCGCCGATTCAGCGGGTTTTGCCTGTTGGGACGGCAACGTCGGCCCGCTCTCGTCGTGGGCCCGCGAGGGTCTCGAAGCGCGCGGCATCGCCATCCCCGAGCCCTGCCGTTTCCCGCGCGTCGCCACCGAAGAGGATCTCGCGCGCGTTTCCATGATCGTCGCCCTCCACCGGATTGAGCACGAGCCCATGATCGCCGGCCGTTTTCCTCGGTGGCTGCCGCGCGTGCGATTTTGGGACGTCGCCGACGTCGCCGAGACGCCACCCGCGGTCGCACTCCCGGCCATCGAGGCCAAAGTGTCGCTGCTGCTCGAAGAGCTGCGACACGCGGAGACGTTTGACCGACGATGACGGACGATGTGAAGGGCCCGGAGCTAGGGTTTTCGGGGATGCGCGCGCGCGTAGAGCCGCACCGCAAGCGGGAAGTTCTCCGGTGGGCCCTCGCGCTCTACCTCGCGTGGACGTTGACCTGGGTCGCGTATTCGACCGTGGTCTCGCGGGCATGGCCGTCGCTCGGGCGTGGGGCACCGGGGACGATCTTTTGGTCGGCATGCAAGCTCGTCGTGTGGCTCCTACCGGTGCTGGTCATCGTCCGTCGAAGTCGCAGAGAGGCGCCTCTGGCATGGCTCGGCCTCGACCACGCACGAGGGCTCGCGCGAGGCGTCGTCGCTACCGTGCTGTTCGTGGGCTTGGCGGCGCTCGTCGACGCAAGGGTGCCCGGTCAATGGCCCGTGCCCGCCGTGCCCAACCGCCAACCGGTGCCGGAGATCCTCTTGATCGCGCTTTGGGGCCCCTTCGTGGAAGAGGTCCTCTTCCGCGGGTATGTTTTGCGTTCACTACTGGAGGCAGGTACGACCTTCTGGCGAGCGAACCTCATGGCGACAAGCCTCTTTGCGTTGCTTCATGTTCCGGGATGGCTCTTTCATGGTCTCACAGTGGCCGATTGCGCAGTGTTCGGGCTGCGCGTGGGCTTCTTGGGTTTTCTCTTTGGCGCGCTGCGGGTCCGAGGGGCCTCGCTCTGGCCGAGTGTCCTCATGCACGTCGTGAACAACGCATGGCGAGCTGGGTGGCTGCTCTTTGCATGGGATGCCATGACCTGATGCCTTCTGACCGCGTCGCCGTCGTCATCGGAAGCAGCAGCGGCATCGGCCACGCCCTCGCTTTCACCCTCCTCGAAGAAGGCTGGCAGGTAGTGGGCATTTCTCGATCCCCGAGCTCCATCGTCCACGCCAGCTATCGACACGAGGTCGCCGACGTCGCCGGCGCCGACTATCGCTCGCTCCTCGAACGAGCGCTCCCTCCGCGCATCGACACTTGCGTCTACTGCGCGGGTGTCGGTGAGCGCTTCGACGGCGTCGGCGTCGCGCAAGACACGGCGACGTTCGCCGTCAACATGCTCGGCGCGGCGACGACGGTCGAGCTCGTCGTGCCTCGCATGATCTCTGTCGGCGCTGGCCACTTCATCGGTCTGTCGAGCCTCGCCGCCGTCGCTCCGTCGGCCGAAGCGCCCAGCTATGCCGCTTCGAAGGCTGGCCTATCTTCGTACCTCGTTGGCTTGTCGATGGCCTTGCGATCGCGCGGCGTTCACGTCAGCGATGTTCGCTTTGGTTTCGTCGACACCAAGATGGCTAAATCCCCCACGCGCCCTTTCATGATTTCGCCCGCGCAAGCCGCCCGCGTCGTTATGCGCTGCATGGCAACGAGGCCCGTCCGATTGTCCTATCCGTGGCAGATGAGCGTCGTCATGCGCCTCGTGAGCTTGATTCAAGCCGCCCGCAGATGGTGAATACGGCCGAGGGTAAGCGGCGGCGCGTGGGACCGCTGCCCGACCCGGTGGGGTCTACGCGGCGCGCGCGTATTGGAGCTTTTCCGCTTGGCCCATCGCATAAAAACGCGCGAGCGCGTTGCGGAGGTCGGCGTGGCGCCCTTTCTCCGCGTAAAGATGCTCGAGGCGGCGAACGAACCGAGCCGCGAGGTCGTTGGCGAGCCGATAGCGATCGCCTTCCTCGGTGCCCTCGGCGTGACAGAAGCGCACGTGCTCGTAGAGCCGGGCGTGCATGGTGCGCGCGGCGCCGGCATCGAACGGAGCGCGCCTTAGCACGAGCAAGACGTATTTGTCGATCTCCGCCTGCAGCTCGAGCTCGAGCTGCGTCGCGGGGAGCATGCGCCGCGCGCGATCGGCGACGTAGACGAAATGGCTGACACCCTCGATCAACTGGCAGACGCCGTCGAGGCTCGGCTGCGCGTCCGACGAGAGCACGGGGGCGACCACTTCGATTTCGAGCCCCTCTTCGCCGTCGCGAATGCGAACGGCTTCGCGCTCGCCAGAGCCCGCCTCGCGCAAAAAGGGCCCGACGGCAGGCGATTCTTCGAGGCGATAGAAGCGTTCGAGCCTACGCTGCAATCGATCGGCGACCGCGGCGATCTTCAGTGAATCCCCCCCGTGCCCCGACACGGCACGATGCCGCGCGCGCCGAGCTCGCGAGCGAGGATCTCCGAGCCGGAGCGCTGCCACCGCTCGTAGAGCTTGAGAACGGCGCGTCCGCTCTTGGCTTGCTGCGCCAGCGTGCTGTCGGCGACGGTCGTGAGCACGTCGACGAACCGATCGAATTTCGTAGCGAGCTCGCCGAAGACGTTCTCGTCGCGCCTCGGCCCTTCGAGATCGAGGCTCGGCCGGCGAAGCATGGCGGCCACGCCCTGGTAGGCCGTGGCGCCGACGGTCGTTACGTAAGCGGCATCGACGCCACGGTTCTCGATGTGGTCGCCGAAGAACCCGCTGATATAGAGCACGCTGTCGCCGAGCGCGCGAAGTCTTTGAA
Source organism: Polyangiaceae bacterium (assembly GCA_035275365.1). GTDB lineage: Bacteria > Myxococcota_A > Polyangia > Polyangiales > Polyangiaceae > DASWDH01. The sequence continues at coordinate 5,224 of DATEMX010000490.1, forward strand.
ACCGCTCCGCGCCGCTCGTGCGGAGGGCCTCGTCGAGCAAGAACGCCAGCGGCCGGTCGAAGGCCCCGTCGCGAACAGGATCGGGGTGGGTAAAATCCGTAAGCAGAGCGACGAGATAACTCATGGCTTGGTCGGTGGCCTCGACCTGCTGCTGACGGACCGCCTCCCCAACCGCTTCGTGGAAGAAGCTCCCCACACTGTTGGTCAACGCGATGCTCATGCCCTGACGTCCTTTCTTCGCGGCGGCGGCGCCTGTGGAAAACCGGAGGAGACTGACCCTCCCATCGGCCACTCCCTGAAAGTACGACGGTTTTGTCGTGGGACCCAACCGCGCATCTCGCATTTGGGCCGGGCCGGCCGAGCGGCTGGCCACCCCGAGGGTCGGTGGCTAGGCCTGATTCACCCTTGACAGTGCTCCGGCTCAGCCTATGTTCCCGGTCGCGCTTGTTAGCAGTCTTTGCTGTTGAGTGCTAACAATCGCATTCTCCAACGAAGTTCAAGGCTTCGGTCGCCCTCCGCGGGGCGGCCCCCCAACCAAAACGGAGCACGCACATGGGCATTCGACCGCTGCAGGACCGCGTCATCATCAAGCGGGTCAAGGAAGAAGAGAAGAGCAAGGGCGGGATCATCATTCCGGACTCCGCCAAAGAGAAGCCGATCGAGGGCAAAGTCATCGCCGTCGGCAACGGCAAGGTTCTCGACGACGGAAGCGTTCGCAAGCTCGACGTGAAGGCTGGCGACACCGTCCTCTTCGGCAAGTACTCGGGTACCGAAGTGAAGATCGACGGCGAAGAGCACCTCATCCTGCGCGAGGACGACATCCTCGGCGTCATCGAAAAGTAAGGAGTCAAGGAGACCATCATGGCAGCCAAGGAAATCGTCTACACGGAAGCAGCACGTAACCTGATCCTCGCCGGTGTCAACGCGCTCGCCGACGCGGTCAAGGTCACCCTCGGTCCCAAGGGCCGCAACGTCGTCATCGAGAAGAGCTTCGGCTCGCCCACGGTCACCAAAGACGGCGTCACCGTCGCCAAGGAGATCGAGCTCGAGAACAAGTTCGAGAACATGGGC
>DATEMX010000491.1:0-3160 GCA_035275365.1 Polyangiaceae bacterium
CCACGGAGACCTACGAAGCGAAGCGCAGTGCACAGGCAGATTTGGGGTGCTCTCGGCTCGAGCGGCGAGCGGTGGCGGCTCGTTCTGTCCGAAACTAGGTGGTTCCGACAGCCTCGCCGTATTTTACGTTGGGTCTCAGCCCATTTTGGACGATCGTGATCTGCTGCTGCCAAAGTCTGCAGCAGTAGCACTAAGTGGCCGTTGCGCGCCCTTCTCGGGACTTCGGACGGTGTCAACCAGCGGTTGGCGGCCGCTGGTTGCAGAACCTGTTCCGCCCCAACGAACGCGAACGAATTCGGCGTACCCACGTCATGCGCCTGAATCTAAAGCGCGGCCGCCGGACTTTTGCGGACGGGAGGGGGTGCTGGCGATCTCCCATCCGCCCATGTATGCTGGCCCAGAGAGTGACACTACAAAGAGTGCGACACTACGCAAGGCACAAGGCTCGCTAGATGATGCCTCGTTCGTTCGCCTCGGGGAAACGAACTCCGAAATGAACCTGACCCCCGCATATCAAAGGAGCGGTTCGGCATCCAAGACGACAACCGATTTGGGGACGCTCGCACAGCGCGCCCGAAGAGCCTCCGAAATGGGGCGGTTCCGAATGGCGCTTCGGACTCCGGTCGCGCTGGCTCCAGTCGGGGCGTTCTTCGTGCTCAAGAGCACGGAGCCCGTCTGGTGCGCGGCTCTCGTCGCGCTTGTGCTGGTGCTGGCCACCTTCTTTCGCTGGCGCACGTTCGCTGACGGTCGGGCGGCGACAGCCGGGTTGGTGCTCGGATGGATAGCCAATGGCTCTGTCGTCGTGCTCCGCGTGGCCCTTCCCGGGTGGACGATTGCGGACAACGCCGCTCCGGCGCTCTGCGCTATCGTCATGCTGGTGGTCGGGCAGCTTTGCTTCATGCGCTCCTCCAGTTCCGAAGGTTCGCGTCGCGACGATGTTCATCCGATCCGCGGCGCCACGATCGCGGGGCTCCTTGCCGGGTTGAGCTTTTCGATGTTTTGCATAGGAGGCGGCGTCGGTGCGCTCGCGATAGCCGCCGCAGGGACGGCATGGGGTGTCGTTGCCGGCGCTGCATCGCTTCGCACGCAGCGGGTCTGAGAGGCGTGATCGACCGGAACGCGCGAAGCAAAGCGCCGAAAACTTCTCATCTCGTGACGCGCTCCGCGATGATGCGCTCATGAAGCGAGCGACGGCTGTCCTCCTCTTGGCTGGTCTCTGGGGATGCTCGAGCCGTCGGCAGATTCCCAAAAATGCGCTGGTGTTGCGCGCCCACGTGGCCCCGGAACCGAGTGCCCCCGAGGCCGCGCGTGCGGCCGTGGCCTTTGCCGCTGCGCAAATCGGCAAGCCTTACTGCTGGGGCGGTGGTGGTCCTGGTTGTTTCGATTGCTCGGGGCTCGCGCAGGCAGCCTGGAGCTACGCGGGTGTTCGCTTGCCGCGGACGTCGCACGACATCGCCGATTCGCTCGACGAGGTCCCCGTCGTCGATGTGCGCGCGGGGGACATCCTGTGGTGGCCGGGGCATGTGGGCATCTACGCGGGAAGCGGATGGGTCATCGATGCCCTCGATTCGCAGCACGGTGTCGTGGTGAGGCCTGCAGTCGATCCCTATCGCGCGTTCCGCCCCCGGGCTTAGCCTTCCGCGCAGACCGCTCTTGCTGCGCCGCGAAGGTTGACTCCTAGAACACCGAACGGTTTGACCGTTCGGTGTTCTAGGCTCTTTTCACCGGGGGCTTCGCCCCAGGACTAGTTGTAGAGTAGTGGTCATGGGCAACGCCGGGTCTTCTCCTTCTCTCCGAGCGATTGGCACGCTCGCTTCGTTCGTCGCCGCAACGTCTTTCGGTTGTGCGAAGAAGCCCGTGATGCACCTGAACCACGCCGAGGTCAGCGGGGCCCAGATCGCGACGTTTCCACCGAGCATCGGCGTGCTCATGACGGTGGTGGTCGACGTGCACAACCCGAACGGGTACGATGTCGCCGTTCGCGCGATGCGCGGCCAGGTCGTCATGGCCGGCAAATTCTTGTTACCCATCGACTTTCGCCCGGGCGGCGACGGCGTGTGGCTGGGGTCCGATCGAACGACTTCCGTGCGCGTGCCGGTCACCATTCCCGTCGAGATCGGCATCCTGCTCTTGCGTGAGTCGGCCGCGTATCCGGTCATCGTTTACCGCGTGACCGGGCGCGCCGACGTCACTGCGTCGCGCACCTTCCGCTTCGAGAGCGACGACTACTCGGTGGACGAGCAAGGTACCATCACCCGCGACCAAATCGCCGCCATCATCCCCCACTCCTTGTGAGCCACACGGAGTCGCGCGGAAACTCGGCCGAGCCCCAGAGCGGCGCGCCTTCGCTCTGGGAGCGAGCCCGTTCGAGCGCCGCGACGTGGGGCCTAGTGCCGCCCCACTCCCACGGCACCTCCGGCGCCGAACGAACTCCGCACCAAACCGGGTGGGACTTCGGGGGCGCGGCACTCGGAGCGCTCGTCGGACTCGCCGGGCTTTTGCACATCGCCTACTACGCCCGTCCTTTCGAAGACGCGTACATCACATTTCGGTACGCTCGCAACGTCGCGAACGGCCTCGGCGTCGTTTACAACGCGGGCGAGCGCGTGGAGGGATGCACGAGCCTCGCCTGGACGCTCCTCTTGGCGGGCCTTTCGAGGGTCGGGGCTTCGTTGCCGTCCGCCGGGACGGCGCTGTCGGTGTCGAGCGGAGCTCTCCTCTTGGTCGCGACGGCGTGCGCCGCGCGGATGGCTTCACCCCTTCGGGTGTTCCCCAAGGGCTCCGCGCCGCCGCGCCGCGCGATGCTCCTCGCCCCCACGCTCGTCGCCTGCAACGGCACCTTTGCTTATTACTCCGGCACCGGCATGGAGACGACGCTCTTCGCGCTTCTCGTGCTCGCGAGCGTCATGCTCGCCGCGACGCCCACGCGAGACGCGCCAGCAGGGATTGCGCTCGGCCTCGTGCTCGCGGGGGCCGCGAGCACGAGGCCCGAGGGAACAGGCTACGCCTTCGCCATGCTGCTCGCGCTCGCTCTCCGTCGAAAGGCGCGCCTTCGCGCAAGCGTGGCGGCGCTCGCCTTTGTGATTCCTTTCGCGGCGCTTTCGATAGCCCGCTATCACTACTTCGGCGACCTCTTGCCCAACACGTATTACGCCAAAGC
>DATEMX010000492.1:0-5863 GCA_035275365.1 Polyangiaceae bacterium
GACCGTGCCCGCACCCGAGCCGGCGAGCTCGTCGCTCGCGAGCGAGATCGGCCTTCTCTCGCCGATGCACGAGGCGTGGCGCTCGGGCGACGTGAACGCCGTCGCGCGCGCGATCGGCGAGCACGAGCGTCGATTTCCTCGGGGCGTTCTCGCTGAAGAACGCGACGCGCTCAAAGTGATGCTTGCGTGCCGCAGCGCCGACCCGAAGCGCGCCGCGCAGCTTGCATCCGAATTCGCAGCGGGGCACCCGGGCTCCCCGCACAAGGGGCGCGTGTCCGTTGCCTGCGGCGACAAGCGCGACTGAGGTCGATTCGATCACGGAATCGCGCGGGCTCGGCCAATGAACGGTCGTAACGAGCTTACCGGAGAACGAACATGGAACGACGATGGGCCTTACTCGTTCGCGCGATGAGCGCGGCGATTCTTCTTGGATGCGGCGACGGCCCGGTGAACCTGGGCGACTCGACGGACGGCGGCGTCGACGGCTCGGCGGGCCAAGCTGGAAACGGCGGCACGGGCGGGGGTGGAGGTTCTGACGGCGCGGGAATGACCGGCGGCGCCGCGGGAACGACCGGGGGCGCGGCAGGAACGACCGGCGGAGCCGGAGGTGGCGGGGGCAACGCCGGAACCGGCGGATCGTCATGGGTCGACGGCGGCGGCCAGGATGCCAAGAGCGACGCCGATGCGTCGGACCCCGGCGCAAAGTGCGTTGCGACGGGAGGTCAGTTCTTCCAAGCCCTCTGCTGTCTTTCGGTGAGTTCTTTCCCCGACACGTGCCTCACCGGTGCGTGCGGCTGCGCACCGGCCAACAGCCACACGATCACGGCGTGTGCCTGCCCGCAAGGACTTTGCTTCGATCCGAAAGCCGGCTGCGTGAATCAGTAGGGATCCGTCGGGCGACAGGTGATGGTCAGTTGCTTGCTGCCGTGCGCGGGCTAACGGGCCTTCGGGCCGATGGGCCGAGAAACGGGACGAAGCGCACACACCCGCCAGGACTCGCCGCTCGAACGCTTCGTCGCCGCGGCCCGGCGCGGTGCGCGTCCAGAGCTCGAGCCGCTGCCCTTCGCCCGAGGCGCCCACGGGAATGATGAGCCTCCCGCCGAGCGCGAGGTCGTCGAACAGCGGCCTCGGAACGTGGTCGGGCGCTGCCGTCACCACGACGACGTCGAAGGGCCCTGCTTCGGGCCACCCGCGGTATCCGTCGCCTTGACGAAGCGCGACGCGATCGGGCCCGTATCCGAGCGCGCGAAGGTTCGACCTGGCGAAATCCGCGAGAGGCTCGAGGTACTCGATGCTGAAGACCTTCGCGCAGACCTCGGCCAGGATGGCCGCCTGGTAGCCGCTCCCCGTCCCGATCTCGAGGCACTTGTCTTCGGGAGGCAAGGAGAACCAACGCGATGTCCCACTCGATCCCGTCGGGCCGACCGCGATGACGACGGGCAAAGCTTGACAGGATTTGAGCACCATGAGACGTTGAGCTCACAGGTGTAGCTATCTGTTTACATAAAGAATTTTATGCGATCGCGGAGCTGCCACGAGTCTCCTCGTGCGTCCCAATTTGGCTCCTTCTTGGCGTGCTTGGGCAGCCGCACGTCGAGCGCACCGTCATCGATCGCACCGTAGAGCGTCTCGAGGTTGTCGCGCACCACCTCGTAGAGCGCTGTCCTCTCGGGCCGATGGCGTTGGTAGACGACGCGGCGCTTGGCAGCAGAGCTCGCGGCAAGACCCATGCGACCCCGCTTTGGCGATTCTCGTGCCGCCCGCGCGCGAGCTCACTCTCGCGGGATCTCGCCTCACCTGAGGTGGCGCCGTGCGGCGGGCGCCATTTCCGCCCTGGCGCCCGCCAGAGCGCGCCTCTGCTGCGGATGGGAGCAGCTCGGGGACGCCGAGTCTTCCCAATAGCGCGAGGGTCAACATGCGCTGCCCCTAGTCGCAATCGATTGTTGTGAGTTCCGAGCACCGGCGTCGCGCCGGACGAGAGGTCGTCGTGCAACAAGCTCAGCTCGCCTTTATGCCACCAGATCCGACTTTCCTCGCGTGTCGCACGGACGCGTTGACGGTCGCCTACGTCGTCGAGTTTTCGCCCGAGACGCTCGCGCTTCTGCGTGCGCGACACGAGGTCGCGCGGGGCTCCCCGAGTGCCGACCCGTCATCGACTCGGCTCCCCGAGTGCCGACCCGTCATCGACGACGGTCCCCCCTTTCGAAGCGGTACGCCGCCCGAACGTTGGAGGGGAACCACTCCGCAAACATGCCCCAATCGCGATACGCTGGCAGCTCGATGGAGCGCGCCGCGTCGTCCTCCGACTGGCCCGCGTCGATGGCCCGTCGCACGCGCGCTCGGATCGCCCGCCAGTATGCCGCGTTCTCGGCCACGGCGTCGCGCCCCGCCGGGGCGCCATGCCCAAAGACGACGTGCTCTATGGGCCACGCGAGGACGCGATCGATGGATTCCCAATACCCGGGCAGGGAAGCCCCCGGCAGGTCCCGATAGCCACAAGTTCTATTGTTGACAAAGTCGACGAGGTACGCCGTCTTCGCTTCGGGGACCCAGCCGACGAGCATGTCGTCCGTGTGATTCGGACCCACGTCGAGCAACTCGAGGGTCAGCGAGCCGAACCTCCTCGACCACGGAGCTTGCACAACCTCCGACGGCGGGACGACGGTCGGCACCCCTCGCTCCTTCAGGTGCTCCGCAGTCCGTCGGCCCGCGATAATCGGCACGTTGCCGCCGAATATGTCGAGAAGCACCTGCGCCCCCCCCGCGTGGTCCTGATGCGAATGAGAGTACACGATGGCGGCAAGCTTGGCGCCCGGCGCCAACCTCTTCAACTCCTTGGCCAGTCGCAACGCGAAGTCCGGATTGAGCGGATCGACAACGACAACGCCATCCGAAGTAACGAGGACCATGTCGCCTTCGTCGCCGTCGCGCTCGGCATAGATGCTGTCGGCAACACGCGTGCTCTCGAGCGCCTCCAAGGGCCGCGCCGCCGGCACGCCCCCCGAAGGCCTCTCCACATGGCACTGCAAGGTCATCACGGCCAAACATGACGTCAGGAGCGCTCGGCTCAAATGCCTTCGCCGGCTACCCATGTCTCATGAATGTGCTGCCAGACCACACCGGACGGCGCGTCCAACCATCGCCGGAACAGCACGGTCGAAAACCGCGCCGTCGCCTGTCGGCCGCACACCCGACGCTCGACATATCGCACGAGCGCCGCGCTGCTCCAACCTGCCACCATCGCAAAGTCCTCAATCACTATCCGAAGGTCGGGCTGCGAGCCATGAGCCCGAAGCAACCTCTCCCCCAGGGCCGGACCCGACTCGACGTTACCGCCGGGCGTCACGAACCGACAATCGCCTGCGAGCACGCCAGTCAAGCGCACCGACCGAGGATCTTCGCGGGACAACGTCCCACGAAGCCACAGCTCGAGCAGCGCATGAAAGTCGAATACCTCGTCGCGGCACGAGCTAGCGATGTCCGCCATCATTCCGAGTCCTCCGCTGAGCATCTTCTTACTTCCCCATTTCGCCAGCGATCGACGCGCTCACGGGGCTCGTCGGTTCGGTAGCCCCCGGGGCCGGAAAACGGTGCCGGAAATCGAACCCGTCGACCGTCGGGCCTACTCGCGCCAGAAGTTCGAGTCGCTCTCTTCCTTCGCGGACCGTCGGAAGGTGACCCTGCGGAACCCACCAGAGCACCGTTGCTGGCCCATCCATCGGCTCGAACCATTGGCGCCGGTCGCGAAAAGGAACGACATGCGGACTCTTATAAACGAAGTCGAAGAGGGCATCGATCGATTCCCACAACGACATATTCAGATAGATCAACGGATTCTCGAACCCGCGGACACCTGTCGAGTTCCCCTCTTCCGTCGTGAGGCGCCAGACGAACCCGGGCGCGCAGTCGGCCAGCCCGTTGACGTGGCTCAGCTGCGACACGAAACTCTGCATCTCCGGATGCCCCATGGGGACGCGCGCCAAGGAAATGCTCATTTGCGCTAGATGACATGCTTGATGACGCATGACGTGCTCCTTCCGCAAAAGACGCTGACCGACCGGCACGTCAAGCGCCGCAGTCTGCGCTCAGATTGAAATACCAACGAACGACAGTCAATAGCGAATTCAAAATAAGAGTGCTCTAACGTTAACCGTTCCGCCTCACTCGAGCGAACCGATGGTCGTTTCTGATTCAATCGCCAGTTCGTTGGCCACTGCTTCTAGGCTCGCAGCGAGGAAGCCCTCGAGCCGATCCGTCACCAAAGCTCGCTTCATCGTTTCAATCACCTGGAGCTTGACGTTGGGGTCGAGGGCCCTGGCCCCACCCGCCAACCGGCGGATCGTCTCTCGACAGAGAGTCAAGTATTGCGCCTGGGTCTCCAGCGCGTCCAACGAGATCATGGGGGCGCCGTGACCGGTATAGATGTGCCGGATACCTCGCAGCTCTTCCCCTAGCATCGCCAGGTTCTCCAGCCATGCACGCGTGTGCCCGTCCTTCATGAACGAATGCACGCCGGCAAAGACGACGTCACCGACGAAAGCGACGCGGTTCGAGTCGCCAACGAGCCAACAAGAGTCCGCATGAGACTCGCCGGGACCCAGATCCCGAACCGTGAAGCGCACACCGTCCCATTCGAGCGAATCCCCCTCCCGCACGCTCTCGTTGGGGAATGTGCGGCGAACCGGCCAATCGTGCCTATAGATGGGTTCCCACTGCTGCGCTTTGGCGGCGTCGGTCTCGCGGATGGTCTCAGCTGTGCCAGCCGTCGCAACGACTGGCAGCCCGCGGCCTTGCGCCAACTCCGTCACCCCGTTGTAATGATCGGGGTGACCATGTGTTATCAAAATAGCAACGAGCGGCTTCCGGAGGGATTCCGCGCGCATTCGCAGGACGCGGGCGTCCGAAACACGCATGAGCGTATCCACGACCACGACGCTCTTCGCAGTCTCGACGAGGAAAGCATTCGTATAGAAACCGTCCGCATCAGACCCCTGCGTGTGAACGCGGAAATGACCATCACGAATTCCCAACGACGAATCGCCCGCGCGCGTCATCGCAGCTCCGCCTCGGCGCCGACGGGTCGGGCTTCGGGCCGCGCGCAAACATCCCTCAGGAGACCGGAGATCCCCCGCAGCGGCTCCGGCGCCACCCCCGCACTGTCGAGCAGCCGGCTCAACGAGAGAAGGTCGGTCGCACAAACACCGGGGAAGGCGTGATGTTCGCGGTGGAGAGTGCGCGGCAGATTGCCAACGACGACGTTCGCCGCCCAACCGAGCATGGTCGACCGAGCGATCCGATTGAGATCCGACCCCTTCTCCGCCCAAGCGTGCTCCGTCAGATCCATGAACGTTAGGATCATCGGATACACGGTGTACATGGGCACCATCCAATAGATCAACGCCTCTTGCCACAGGTTGGTGCGAACCACCAAGCCGACCGCGACCGCGAAGGCCACCCACTTCGCCCGACGTTCTCGTTCCATCTCGGGGTCTCCGGAGAATGGCAGAAAAAGGGCCCGAAGATGACCGAGTTGACCCTTCGCGCACTCGCGGAGCGCCGCGTCCACCGCATCCTGGCGCCCCACGAAAAACTCGAGCGGGCTCGTCATCGCCGCTCGAACGCACGCGAAGGCGAGCCTGCCGAGCGTGAATGCGCGGACGGTGTCCCCCCTTCGCTCGCGGCCAACGTAGTTCGGATCGCGCGCGGTAAACAAATAGCGGTGATGCAAGATGTGGACACGCCGCCACTGGACGAATGACCACGCCTCTGGATGATGCATCATGGGCCAAACCGAAAGAACGGTGGCGACGCCCTTGTTGAGCGCCGGCGAGCGGAAGAGACCACGATGACTGGCGTCGTGATT
>DATEMX010000493.1:0-6955 GCA_035275365.1 Polyangiaceae bacterium
TGGCGTCGAGCTTGCGGTGCGCTTGCTCGAGGTCGTCGTTGACCACGAGGTAGTCGAAAAAGGCGTAGTGATCGATCTCGGAGCGGGCGTTTTTCAGGCGCCTTTGGACGGTCTCTTCGTCGTCGCTGGCGCGCGATCGGAGCCTCCGCTCGAGCTCGGCCATCGAGGGCGGCAAGATGAAGACGGCGACCGCGGTGGGCACCTTGGCCTTGATCTGCCGGGCCCCCTGGTGATCGATGTCGAAGACCACGCCGCGATGCGACGAGCGCGCCAGCTCGATCTCGCGAAGGCTCGTGCCGTAGAGGTTGCCGTGGACCTCGGCCCACTCGGCGAATTCGTCGCGATTGGCCATCTCCGCGAATCTCGCACGATCGACGAAATGGTATTCGCGACCGTCCTGCTCGCTCGCCCGCGGCTTTCGGGTCGTGTGGGAAACCGAGAAGCGAAGCTCAGGGTGACTCTCCGTCAAGATCCGCGTCTTTAGCGTGGTCTTTCCGGCGCCCGACGGCGACGATAGGATGAGCAGAAGAAAGTCGTCGTGCGGAGTCGATGCGTCACTCGACATTTTGCACCTGCTCTCGCATTCTCTCGATTTCTGCCTTGAGCTCGATCACGGCGTGGGCAACCGCAGAGTCCTGCGATTTGGCTCCGATCGTATTTATCTCGCGCGCCATCTCCTGCAAAAGGAAATCGAGCCGCCGGCCCTGCGGGTCGGTTTGGAACAGGAAGGCTTGCATCTGTTCGATGTGGCTTCGAAATCGGGTCAGCTCTTCGGAGATGTCGGCGCGTTCGAGGAGCAGCGCTATCTCTTCTTCCACGCGCCTCGCGGACACCTGGGTGACGGAAATGTCTGCGCCTCCCTCGGAGAGCAGGCCCTCGGAGAGCAGGCGGGCGATGCGGGCGAGCCGCTCGCGGAACTTTTCGGCCTGTGTCGCGGCGAGCCCCGGGCCAAGTTGCGCGATTCGCTCGATGAGGCCGGATGCGATGGCCAGACGAAGGGTGAGATCCTTGGCGAGCGCGGCGCCTTCGCGCGCGCGCATTCGCTCGAGATCGTCGAGCGAAGCCGAGAGCGCGGCCGCGATCGCCGCCTTTGCGTCGTCGAAGTTTCGCGCGGCTGCCGGGGAGAACAAATCGGGCACCGACGAGAGCATCGAGAAGGGCACACGGGCGCCCGGCGTGAGCTCTCGGCTCAAATCGACGAGCGATCGGTAGGCGGAGCGGGCGCGATCTTGGTCGAGGACAGGAGGAGGAAAAACATTGCCCTCCGTGCGAACGGCGATGTCGCACCGCCCGCGCGAAAGACGCCTGCGCGCTTCGCCCTCGACGAACGACCCGAGCTCGCCGAGCTCGGGGGGGACCCGGACGCGCACGTCCAAGAACCGCCCGTTGACGGTCCGTGCTTCGACCACGATGCGTCCAGCGCCGAGCGCGTGCGCGCCCTTGCCGAAGCCAGTCATGCTGCGCACGGCCTTACGAGACGCCTCGCTCCAAAAGCTCGCGCATGAAGTCGACCGTGGGGGCGATGCCGTCTTCCCATTTGACGCTCGGCTCGTAGCCGATGAGCTCGCGCGCGCGGCTGATGTCGGCGAGCGAGTGGCGCACGTCGCCGGCGCGGGGGGCCGCGTAGTCGACGTCGAGTTTTTTGCCGAAGACAAGGCCGATTTCACGCACCAGCTCGTTGAGCGAGATGCGACGACCTCCGGCGATGTTGACGACCTGACCTTCGAGCTTGTTGGGAGTGTCGGCGGCGAGGAGGTTGGCGCGCACGACGTTGTCGATGAAGCAAAAATCGCGCGTCTGTTCGCCGTCGCCGTAGATGGTGAGAGGCTCCCCCTTCAGCGAAGCGAGGACAAATCGCGGGATCGCCGCCGCGTACGGGCCTTCTGGCAATTGGTTGGGCCCGAAGACGTTGAAATAGCGAAGGTTCAGCGTCTCGATACCGTAAAGCGACGCGAACACCTTGAGGTAATTCTCGCACGCGAGCTTGCTCACGGCGTAGGGCGAGAGCGGCCCGGGGGGCATGTCTTCGCGCTTGGGCAGGGTGGGGGTATCGCCATAGGCGGCGGACGAAGCTGCGAAGAGCAGGCGCCGCACGCCCGCGCGGCGGGCGCGCTCGAGGACTGTGACCGTTCCGTGGACGTTGACCTCGTCGCTCTCGATCGGATGCTCGATGCTGCGGGGCACCGAACCCAGGGCCGCTTGATGAAAGACGGTGTCAATGCCTTCCATCGCGCTGGCGACGCAGGTGGCGTCGCGGATGTCGCCGGTGATCGTCTCCACGAGGGAAGCGTCGCGGACGACGCGCGTAAGGAGGCCCCAGCGGCCGGTGGCGAGGTTGTCGAGCGCGCGAACGCGCTGGCCGCGCGCCGTGAGCGCGGCCACGATGTTGGAGCCGATGAATCCAGCGGCCCCCGTGACGAGGTATTTGGCCCTAGCCAATCAGCCGAGCCCCTTGCGGCGGCGGATGTCTTCCATGATGCGCGAGTACTCGACCTCCCAAGTGCGGGTGCCTTCTTCGACGTGCCTCAGCTTGCCGCGCACTTCGCGCTCGAGCTCCTCGTCGACGGCCATGTGGCGCTTCAGCACCGGAGCCATCTTCCGCCGCAGCTCGACGTCTTCAGCGAAGATCTCGTCGACGTTGGCCGAGTGCATCAAGATCTCGAGGACTTGATCGAGGAGGTAGTCGATCGTTTCGTCGCCTACCTTGATCCCCATCTGTTCGGCGGCGAGCTTTTTCATCCGCGAGAACTCGCTCGTGGGAATGCCGCGCGACTGCATGGCGTCTTTCGCCTTATCCATCGCCTCGCGCTCGGTGCGCAGGTATTGGTTCAAGACCGATTCGACGTCGGCCTGAACCTCTTTGGGATTCTCGGTTTCGATGTCGGAACCGTCGATGAGTGTGCGGACGATTTCGGTTGCGATCGTGCCGACTTTGCCGCTGTAGAGGCGCATGGGGCGCGTAAGTTAGGGGCAAGGGGAGCCTGCGTCAACGCAACAGAAGCAGGCACCTGGCGGAATCCTGACGTTTCAGGGTGGGCCTCTACGACCGGAGGGGGTCACTAAAGGCGGGGCGAGATCGGGCGGAAGACGACCCGACACACGAGGCTGTCGTTGTCCGGACCGGGCTTTTTCGGGCCGAGGAACGCAAAAGCCGCGTCGGAGAGGCATTCGTAAAGGCCCGGGGCTCGCTCGGCCATGCCCTCGAACTGCACTCGGCCGAAAACCGATTCGGTGTGCTGCGATTCGTGGTCCTTGAAGAGAGCGGAAGTCCTGACGAGCTCGACGCTCTCGAGCTGAACCCACGCGTATTTTTCCCCGAAAATGACGCCGATTGAGAGGTCTCCCGCGCCGACGGGCACGAGCAGCGCAAAGTAGCCGTCGTGCGTCGCCTGGGCCTCGAGCGGCACGGCGGTGCCGTCGTTGCCGCGCGCCACGAGCACCCGGAGCGGCTCGACCCGGAGTGTGCAGTCCGACTGAACGAGCTCCAGGGTGAAGCGGCGCTGGGCGAGCAGCGCGAGCGAAAGCTCGATGCCCGCCGCGCGCAGCTCGACCGGATAGTTCGTCCGAAAGGTCTGGTGGTGTTTCTCCATGAAGAACATGCCTCGCCGGCGAAGTCCGGTGAGGCCGCTCTCCCGGTCGAAGAGCCGAAGAGCGTCCGTCGTACCGAGGTTCATGTCGAGGCAGAACCCTTCGAGGTATTCGACCTCTTTGGCCGTGGGGAAAAAAATGAGTCTCCCGAGTGCGGCCAAGGCCGCCGCACGCAGGTTCTCGGCATCGGGGCGGCCACCGACCTCACCGAAGAAGTGCTCGGCGTCGCGAGCGAAGGCGAGGGTGTGCTCTTGCAGCTGCTTGACCTTGCCGAGCTGCTCCGGCGAAATGAGCTTCTCGGCCCGCACGGCGTCGCCCGCGTCGTCGTAGTCGAGGACGGTGCCGTCCTCCGACGTGCAGATGTCCTCGAGCACCGCCACGTGCGGAACGAGCGTGGCGATCGTTCGATCGTCGCACCAGTGGGGATCGATGAGCCCGCGCCGCGATCGCTCCCATCCCGGCGTCCGCGACACCATGAGATAGCGTCCGACGACCTCGACCTCGAGCGCGTCGCGAAACACGGGCTCGAGCAGACGCTGGGCCGTTCCCTCGTAGCCGAGGTCGACGAACACGATCGTGTCGCCCTTTTCGATGCCTGCGGCTTTTGTGAGGTAGCGAAAGAGGCGAGCACGATAGGCGGCGGAGCGCTCGACGATCACCGCCGACACTTCGGGCGACAAGACGCGCTCGGCGAAACGGGCGGGGGGGTTCTTGGCGGCCTCGGCGTCGGCGATGATGTCGGACGCCATCGCGTTCGGCAAGAGGAGCTGCTTGGCCATCGCCTCGAAGCGGCACCCTCCCGCGAACGCGGCGACGTACCGCTCGACGTCGACCGGTGCGCGAAACGAGGCGGCGTACGCCGCGAACCGGCTGATCGCGACCTCGGCGCCCACGTCGTGGCCCGAGAGCGCGCTGCAAACGCGCCGTGGCAGGTGTGCGTCGCGCATGAGGAACAGGGCTTTCGGGTTCTTGCCCTTTGCGCGCAGCTCTTCGAGCTCGTCGACGACGAAGCGAGCGAACGCGTACAGGATCGGTCCTGCCGCGGCGTAGCCGAGGAGCCTCTCGGGGTCGTGCTCGCGGACTTTCGTCGCAAGAAGCGCGCGGTAAGGGCTGGCGGCGCCGGCGCCGCTGCGGCGGTCGGGGCAGAGCACGTTGCCGGCGGTCGTCTCGAGCCGCAGGAGCTCCTCGACGGCGGGCTCGTGATGCACGAGGTGGAGCGACGAAATGCCCTGTCCTTTGGCGCCTAGATAGTCGGCGTCGCGGTTGTCGCCCACGTGCAGCATCGCCCACGGCGCCACGTTGAGGCGCTTCAAGACGTCGATGAAGAGCCCGTCCACTTTGGAGCGCCCGTAGTGCGACGAGCAGAAGACCCGATCGATCGCGTCGGCCGTGCCCTTCGGCATGGTTGCCGCCAAGAGCGAGCGAAGCTGACGCTCGTCGAGGTAGGTGTCGCTCACCACGATGACCTTGAGCCCGCGCTTTTTGGCCGCGCGGATCAGCGCGACCGTATGGGGAAGCGCGTAGCAGGCGCGCTTTTCCGCGTCGAGCTCGGCGCGAGCGAGGTCGGCGAGCGTTTCGGCGTCGAGCTCGGGAAACGCCGCGCGGTAGATGTCGAAGAGCCCCACCTCGGAGCGGCCGTGCCTCACGCGCGCCAGATCGCGCGCTGTTCGCTCGGCCACCATGCGGAGCTTGGCGTTCATCCCGAGGCGAGAAAAGGGCTCGGCGCTCGCGAGATCGAAGAACACGTCGACCGGAGTCGCCGTCCTTCGCCACAAGAGCGTGTCGAAGCAGTCGAGCGACAAGACCTTGAGCGGCCCTGGAAACTCGTCGAGTAGGCTCGCGAGCTCCCAGGCTCTCACTTGCGTGCGTGGCTTCGGGGCGAGCGCCGTCGGCAGGGCTGTGACGCTCATGGCGCTTCGACGGACGCCGCTCGCGCGTTCAAAGCATCTTGCAGCTCGATGACCTTGAGATAGAGCGCCATCCGATTTCGCTCGAGGCGCCTCGTGAGCTCGTTGTCGTAGGCGCCGAACACATCGTGAGCGATGCGTTCTTGGGGCGTGTCTCGCAGCGTGACGACGCCGAGCCCGAAGACGGCGTCCACCGCGCGGTAGCCGTACTCGCCGTGGCTCGCCAAGAAGTCCTCCACGGCCGTGAGCACGCCGTTCTTGGGCCCCCCTTCGTGGAGCGCCCACGCGAAGGAGCCCTCGCCGCGAAATCCCCCGCGAACGAGCTCTGCCGAGCCAACGGTGATGCCGAGCTCGTAGCTGTGAGGATGCCGCGCGGCCTCGGGGATGGCCGGAGGATCGTAATACGAGTCGCGCCGCCCGCACGGAAATCCCACGTCGTGCAGGATGACGATTCCGGAAGTCTCCGACTTCGCCCAAGAGGCGTGGATGGCCTCGAGCTCGCTCGAAACGGTGAAGTAGTTGTGGTCTCCGTCGATGAGGACGACGTCCGCCTCGCACTCGAATCGACTGAGGTAGTCGACGCTCTTGCCCGCGAAGAGCCGGATATTATCGCTCCGTTCGGCGATGGCCGAGAGCTCGGCGGTTGGGTACGGCTCGACGATCGTGAGGCATGCTCGATTGAGCTCGCAATAGCGAATGAGCATCTTCGAGAAGGCGCCCGTTTCCGATCCGATCTCGAGGATTCTGCGCGGCTTCGCGCGGTCGAGCGTTCCGAAGATGATTTCGTCGAATTCCTTGAGGCTGTGCAGCAGCAAGTTGGCCATGTTCGTCCCCGCCGAGCAAAGGGCTCGTCGCCGATGGCGCTACCGTGCGAATAGCGGGCCATTCCGAAAGCGCGCGTGGTTTCCTGCGTCTACGGGTCAACGAGAAGGATTTTCGTCCCCCGAGGACAGGCGCGACCGTCAACGAATTGTCGCGATGACGGCTATGACTCGCCGATCTTCTTGACGGCAGGGTGGGCCCCCGGCGGGGTAAAGAGCTCGCGCGCGCCGATCTTGAGGCGCCGCATGACGGCGGCCTTCTGCCGTTCTTTGTAGCGCGCGTGGCTCGCGTCGCCGAACTCGTTGGCCGCCTCGGTGTCTTGATCGATGAGCTGGAACTCGCAGAGCACGAAGATGATCGGCCCGAGCGCCCAGGCCGCAGGGGGCGCCATGTCGAGGATCTCCGCGGGGAGTCGGACCGGCAGATCGACAACGAAGTGGATCACGCGGTAGCTCCGGTCGCTGAAGCTGTTGTCTCCCAGCTTCAGGCCATCGTCGACGTCCGTCTGGAACGCCGCGAGCATGGGCTCCAGGAACGGCCGGGCCTCGCAGTAGCTCCGGAAGCGGAGGATGGTGTTGATGCTCTCGCCGGGGACGACATAGTTGAACGGAAACAACCGTTCGGACAGGTAAAGCAGG
>DATEMX010000494.1:0-2579 GCA_035275365.1 Polyangiaceae bacterium
ATCTACATCCCTGGAGTCCACGGGCCTACGTCCGGCGACGCTCCAGCGCCAACCTTGTCTTCATAAAGCTCTCGCAACCGCTGTCTCATCCGCCTTGACACGTTCCGGATGGCCACGCCCTTCGCGCGGACGTTCAAGGTATCACGTAGCGTCCGCCCTCCCGCCGCTTCTCGGAGCGGCCCCGTCCGCCCACGCGCGTTGCTTCCCCGAGCCGGCTCGGGCCGTCCGCTTACGCCGAATCCTCCACCAAGACAGGGGCGCCCTGCTCGACGCGGTGCGCAATCGTAAGTAAGTGGTCGTTTACTTTAGGATCTTTAGAGCCTTATTTCCAAGCATATTCCGGCCAGCTGAGGTCGCCTCGGTCCGGGTGAAGGCGAAAAAATCGACTTCGTGTCTGGAAACGACCTGACGCGGCAATCGGGTCGAAACAGGGATCTTCGTAGCGTCAGGCCCTGGAATCGACGCGCGGCTCGCCGGCGGCGAGGCGCCAGAAAGAGGTTTCGCATGACCCTTACTATCGACGCCGAACCGGAACCGATCGCCATCGACCCCGCCCGAACGGCCCTCGTGGTCATCGATATGCAGCGCGACTTCCTCGAGCCGGGGGGCTTCGGCGAAACGCTCGGCAACGACGTCTCGTTGCTCCAGGCCGCCGTCAAGCCGTGCCGTTCGCTCCTCAACGCCGCGCGCGAGAAGGGCATTCTCGTCATCCACACGCGTGAGGGCCATCGGCCCGATCTCTCCGATGCTCCCAAGGCCAAGGTCGAACGCGGGGCGCCCAGCATGCGCATTGGAGCCAAGGGGCCCATGGGCCGCATCTTGGTGCGCGGCGAAGCCGGTCACGACATCGTGCCCGAGCTCTACCCGCGCGAGGGCGAACCGGTCATCGACAAGCCGGGCAAGGGCGCCTTCTACGCGACCGACCTTCACTCGATTCTGCAAAATCGCGGTATCGAGACGCTCTTCGTGTGCGGCGTGACGACGGAGGTCTGCGTGCACACCACCGTTCGCGAAGCCAACGATCGCGGGTTCGTCTGCATCGTGCCGGGCGATTGCTGCGCCTCGTATTTTCCCGAGTTTCATCAAATGGGGCTCAAGATGATCAAGGCACAGGGGGGAATCCTCGGCTGGGTCACCGACTCGGGCCGCATTCTGAAGGCGCTCGCGTGAGCGCGACACACTCGAGTTCAATCTCAAGGAGCGAGGAGTAGAACGATGTCGACTATCGCTTTTGCGGCGCCCGCCGCCAAAAAGCCCGCCATTTGGACCCCCGGAGACTGGAACGCCTACTTCGGGTTCGGCACCAACATCCTGGTCAACCTTCTGACGCTCACCGGCCTCTTGCGGTTCGTCCTCAAGATGCCCGACGAGCTCGTCTTCGGGCGCATCTTGCCGGCCACCGGCCTCATGATGTTCCTGAGCACGGTCTACTACGCGCGGCTCGCCTACAAGCTGGCGGAAAAGACCGGCCGATCCGACGTCTGCGCGCTGCCCTCGGGCATCAGCGTGCCGCACATGTTCGTCGTCACCTTCGTCATCATGCTCCCCATCGCCGTCAAAACGGGCGATCCCGTCAAAGGGTGGGAGGCCGGTCTCACTTGGGTGTTCATCCAGAGCTTCGTCTTGATGGCGGGCGGGTTCATCGCTCCCGTCATTCGCAAGATCACGCCGCGGGCCGCGCTCCTCGGCACGCTTGCCGGGGTTTCGATCGCCTTCATCTCGATGCGACCGGCACTCGAAATGTTCATGACGCCGGTCATCGCCGTCCCGTGCTTTGCCATCATTCTGGCGAGCTGGTTCGGCGGCGTGCGCTACTTCAAGGGCGTTCCCGCAGGTCTCGTGGCCATCGCCGTCGGCACGGCCATCGCGTGGATCTCGACGGCGGCCGGACACCCTTTCGGCGGCATGAGCGGCAAGAGCCTCTCCGATTCGGTCTCCAACTTCGGGTTCTCGATCCCGATGCCCGCCTTCTCGCACGTGTTCGGGGGCTTCGAGTTCCTCGGCGTGATCCTCGTCACCGCGATTCCGTTCGGCATCTACGATCTCGTCGAGGCGCTCGACAACGTCGAGAGCGCCGAGGTCGCCGGCGACCATTTCCCGACGACGCGCGTGCTCACGGCCGACGGCGTGGTGAGCCTCATCGGTTGCATGATGGGTAACCCGTTCATCAACGCGGTGTACATCGGTCACCCGGGCTGGAAGGCCATGGGCGGACGCATCGGCTACTCCGCGGCGACGGGCGTCACCGTCATTCTGCTCTCGTGGCTCGGCGTGATTTCCGTGATGATGGCGCTCGTTCCCGTGGTCGCCATCTCGCCGATTCTGCTCTACATCGGCATGCTCATTGGCTCGCAGGCTTTCCAGGAGACGCCGAAGAGCCACGCGCCGGCCATCGTGCTTTCGCTCACGCCGCATTTGGCCGCGTGGGGTAAGCTGCAGATCGACAACGCCCTCGGCGCGGCCGGCACCAACGCGATCGACGTGGGAATCGACAAGCTGGGGCAGCGAGGCATCCTCTACCCGGGGCTCGCCACGCTGGGCGGCGGCGCGATCCTCGGAGGTCTCGTGCTCGGCGCCAT